>JBBEBG010000012.1 GCA_040882465.1 Gemmatimonadota bacterium | reverse complement strand
CACGGGCCTTTTCTCCGAAGATGGCGCGCAACAGGCGCTCCTCGGGGGTCAGCTCGGTCTCACCCTTGGGCGTGACCTTGCCGACGAGGTAGTCGCCAGGGCCGACTTCGGCGCCGACACGGATGATCCCCTCGTCGTCGAGGTTGGCCAGGACTTCCTCGGGGACATTGGGGATGTCCCGGGTGATCTCCTCGGCCCCGAGCTTGGTGTCACGTGCGTCGAGCTCGTGCTCCTCGATGTGGATCGAGGTGAGCACGTCGTCCTTGACCAGACGCTCGGAGATGATGATGGCGTCCTCGAAGTTGTGCCCCTGCCACGGCATGAAGGCCACGAGCAGGTTGCGGCCGAGGGCCAGCTCACCGGTATCGGTCGATGGCCCGTCGGCCAGGACGTCGCCGACCTTGACCTTGTCACCCTCGCGAACCAACGGCTTGTGGTTCATGCAGGTGCCCTGGTTGGACCGCTTGAACTTGTCGAGGGGGAAGGTGTGCTTCTTGTTGGTGTCCTTCTCCTTCACCACGATCTCGTCGCCGGTCACTTCGACCACCTCGCCGACGACCGGGGAGACGACCATGTCTCCGGAGTCCTGGGCGGCGCGCTGCTCGACCCCGGTGCCGACCAGAGGAGCATCTGCTGTGAGCAGAGGCACAGCCTGCCGTTGCATGTTCGAGCCCATGAGGGCGCGGTTGGCGTCGTCGTGCTCGAGGAAGGGAATGAGCGCCGCCGCGACGGAGACGAGCTGGTCCGTCGAGACGTCCATGTAATCGATCTGCGCCGGGGGGAGGAGGGGGAAGTCTCCCCGCTCGCGGCAGAGGACAAACTCGTTCTTGAAGGATCCGTCCGGACCCAAGGGCGCGTTCGCCTGCGCGATCCGGGCTTCCTCCTCCTCGTTCGCGGAGAGCCACTCGATCTCCGCGGTGACCTTCCCCTTCCCGACCTTCCGGTAGGGCGTCTCGATGAAGCCGAGCTCGTTGACCCGCGAGTTCGTCGTGAGCGACGAGATGAGACCGATGTTCGGTCCTTCCGGCGTCTCGACCGGGCAGAGACGGCCATAGTGAGAATAGTGGACGTCCCGAACCTCGAACCCGGCGCGTTCGCGCGAGAGCCCTCCGGGACCGAGTGCGGAGACCCGCCGCTTGTGCGTGAGCTCGGCGAGCGGATTCGTCTGGTCCATGAACTGCGAAAGCTGGGACGAGCCGAAAAAGGCCTGGATCACCGCGGAGACCGTCCGGGCGTTCACCAGGTCGTCGATCGAGATCTTTTCGGGGTCCGTGTTGATGGACATGCGCTCGCGCACGAGCCGCGCCATCCGCGAGAGACCCACGGAGAGCTGATTCGCGATGAGCTCCCCGACCGTCCGGACCCGCCGGTTCCCGAGGTGGTCGATGTCGTCGGTGAAGCCCCGCCCCTCGTTCAGGTCAATGAGGTAGCTGAAGATCGCGACGAAGTCCTCCCGCGTGAGAACTGTCTTGCTCCGTGGCGTGTCGAGCCCGAGGCGCTGGTTGATTTTGTAGCGGCCCACACGTCCGAGGTCGTAGCGCTTCGCGTTGAAAAAGACCCGCTCGAGGGCCTCCCGCGCCGTCTCTACGTTCGGTGCCTCTCCCGGACGAAGGAGCGAATAGATCGCGTACAGCGCCTCTTCCTCGGAGTGGGTCGGGTCCTTCAGGATCGTGCGCTTTACGATCTGGCTCTGACCCCTCTCGGAGTCAGTCAGGGGCGCGTAAACCTTGATCCGCTTTCGGCCCGCCCGCTGGAGCTTCTTCAGCGCCTCTTCGGTGAGGTCCGCACCGAGCTCCAGAAGGATTTCCCCGGTCTTCGAATCCGCGACGTCCTCGGCGAGCACCTGTCCCTCGAGCTCGGAGTTCGCCTGGAAGTGCGACTTCTTCAGCGTCACCGCCTTGACCTTGTGGAAGAGGCGGAAGAGCTCGTCGACCGTTCCCCAACCAAAAGCCCTCAGAAGGGCCGTCGCGGGAAACTTCTTCTTCTTGTCGATATGGACGTAACAGACATCGTTGATGTCGATCGTGAACTCGACCCAGGAGCCCCGGAAGGGGATGATCCGCGCACTGTGGAGGCGCGATCCGTTCGGGTGCGTGTCCTCCTCGAAGACGACGCCGGGCGAGCGGTGCAGCTGGCTCACCACGACCCGTTCGGCGCCGTTGATGATGAAGGTGCCGAGGTCGGTCAGGAGAGGGAGATCCCCGAGGTAGACTTCTTTTTCGATGATATCTTGGGGGCGGCGTTCATCGTCCTCCACGTCCTCCCAGACGATGAGACGCAGAACCGCCTTGAGCGGCGCCGCGAAGGTCATGTCCCGCTCGATGCATTCCTCGACCGAATACTTCGGCTCCCCGAGCTCCGCGGACACGTATTCGAGAGTGAAGTTCTCGTTGACGTCGCTGATCGGGAAAATCTCCCCGAACACCCGGTCGAGGCTGAAATCCCACTGTTCCGCGGGATCCGCCTCCCTCTTGATCAGCTGCTCGAAGGAGCGGAGCTGAACGTCGAGGAGGTCGGGCATCGGGAGAACCGGCTCGAGCTTCGCGAAGTTCACGATCGGCCGGGTAGCGTTCCGAGTCTCCAACGGGGTCCCCCTTGAATCAGCCCGGATCCGCGAACGGACCCGGTGGCGTGAGATACGAGTTGAGATGCAAGTGCCGGGGGGACGGCTCCGTCCCCCCGGCTCGGTCGTGGCGGCCGGGAATCACTCCCGGACCGGCCCGGTTCCGTGAAGCCGCTACTTCAGAGTGACCGTGGCTCCCTGCTCTTCGAGCTTCGCCTTGATCTGGGCGGCCTCGTCCTTCGTGGCCGCCTCCTTCACGGTCGAAGGCGCGCCGTCCACGAGATCCTTGGCCTCTTTGAGCCCGAGGCTCGTGACCTCGCGGATGACCTTGATGACCTGGATCTTCTTGTCACCGACGGTCTGGAGGATCACCTCGAACTCCTCCTGCTCCTCGACTGCCGGCGCACCGGGCGCGGCCGCGGCGGCCGAGGGAGCGGCGGCCACCGCCGCCGTGACATTGAATTTTTCCTTGAACGCCTCGACGAACTCGGACAACTCGAGAACCGTCATGTTCCCGATCGTGTCGAGGAGCTTCTCCTGATTCGTAGCCATGATCCTGAACTCTCCTTGGGGGACCCCGGTGTCGCCGGGGGGTGATTCGACCTACTTCTCCTCGGATTCCTTCTTCGCCCGGAGCGATTCGAGGAGGCCCGCGGCCTCCTGCAGCTTCGCCTCGAGGATTCCCACAAAGGCGGCGAGCGGCGCCTGAAGCGCACCGGCGAGCTGCGCGAGCAGCTCGTCCCGCGGCGGAAGCTTGGCGAGGCGCGCGAACTGCCCGGCTGCCACGATGTTCTTGTCCACGAGCCCGATCTTGAAGACGGGACGGTCCTCGTGGCCCTTCGCGAATTCCGCGAGCGCCTTGGCGGACTCGACCGGGCTCTCCCCGGCGATCACGATGCCCGTCGGACCCGCCAGGTGCTCGGCCAGCTCCGGGAGCTCGAGGTCGAGCTCGCGTAGCGCCCGCAACACGAGGCGGTTCTTGACGACGACATATTCGGCGCCGGCGGCGCGCAGCCGGTGCCGAAGCTCGGTCATGGACTTCACGTCCAAGCCCGAGAAGTCGGTGAGGTAAAAGACCGGGGCGGACCGCACCCGGTCGCGGAAGCCGGTGACGAAACTCTCCTTGCTCGTGCGTTTCATCAGCTGGCCCTCCGCCGATACACGTTTTCATCCACCGGGACGCCCGGGCCCATCGTGCTCGACACGGTGACACTCATGATGTAGCCCCCCTTCGCCGCCGAGGGCCGCGCCCGGACGATGGATTCCATGAAGGCATGGAGATTCTCCTCGAGGCTCTGCTGCTCGAAGGAAGTCTTCCCGATGGGCGCGTGCACGTTCCCCGTCTTGTCCACGCGGAATTCGATCTTTCCGGCCTTGATCTCCGAGACGGCGCGTCCAATATCCATCGTCACGGTCCCGGCCTTGGGGGTGGGCATCAGTCCGCGGGGTCCGAGGACCCGTCCGAGCGGGCCCACCTTCCCCATCTGGTCGGGGGTGGCCACCGCGACGTCGAAGTCGAGCCACCCCTCGAGGATCTTCTGGACGTATTCGATCCCCACGAAATCCGCTCCGGCCTCCTTGGCTTCCTGGGCCTTGTCCCCCTGCGCGATCACCAGGACGCGAGAGGTCTTCCCGGTGCCGTGGGGGAGGACGACGGTTCCGCGAACGATCTGGTCCGCCTGCCTCGGGTCCACGCTGAGGCGGGTCGCCACCTCCACGGTTTCGTCGAACTTCGCGAAGGCGAGGTCCTTCACCAGCGCGAGCGCTTCGTTCGGAGGGAGCCTGACCCCCCGTGGCACCTTCGCCTTGGCGTCGCGAAACTTCTTTCCCTGTGCGGGCATGTCACACGAGCCGTCCCGTTTCGTCCTCCCACCCGTGGCGGCTCACATCGGGTGGTTCTACGGACGCCGGCGGATGCGCCGGATAGTCCCTTCGCTTTTTTTTGCGACCTTCCGAACCCACTATCGTCAGCCTTCGACGACGATCCCCATGCTTCGGGCCGTTCCCGCGACCATGCGAATCGCCGAATCTAGATTCCGAGTATTCAGGTCCTTCATCTTCGTTTCCGCGATTTCCTGGAGCTGCGCTCGCGTGACCGTGGCGACCTTGTCGCGGTTCGGGACGCTCGAGCCCTTCTGCAATCCGGCCGCTCTACGCAGGAGAACCGCGGCGGGCGGAGTCTTCGTGATGAAGGTGAAGGAGCGGTCTCCATAGACCGTGATCTCCACCGGCACCGTGATCCCCTGCTGCTGCTGGGTCACCGCGTTGAACTGCTTGCAGAACTCCATGATGTTCACGCCGTGCTGCCCGAGCGCGGGGCCGACCGGGGGTGCAGGGTTCGCCTGCCCGCCCGTGACGTGAAGCTTGATGAAACCGACGACCTTTTTCGCCATGCCCTATTTCTTAGTCGCGCGTCGCGCGAGTTGAGCCGAGAGCCCTAGTAGCCCAGAAGCTGCGTGAAGTCGAGCTCGACCGATGTGGGTCGGCCGAAGAGCGACACCTCCACCTTCACCTTTCCCTTGTCCGGGTAAACTTCCTGAACGGTCCCGGAGAAGTCCGTGAAGGGCCCGGCCGTGACTTCCACGACCTGCCCTATGTGGAAGGGGACCTCTTCCTCAAGCTCCTCCTCCCCCTCGATCTCGATCCCGAGGATCTTGTTGATCTCGTCCTGCCTCAGGGGCTGCGGATCGGTACCCGATCCGACGAACTTGATCACTCCCTGAATGTTGTTGATCGCGTGCAGCGTGCGTTCGTTCATGATCATCCGCACCAGCACGTATCCCGGGTAAAGGCGCTTCGTCACGCTCACCCGCTTCCCGTTCCGGATCTCCATCACGTCCTGGGTCGGAACGAGCACCTCCTGGATCTCCTTCTCCTCGGGCGTCTCCCCCGGTTCCTCGTCGATCTTCCGTTGGATCAGCTTCTGGACTTTGTTCTCATGTCCGGAGTAGCTCTGAACCGCATACCACCTGGCTTCGGCCATGATCGCGCCCCTCACGCCCCGAAAATGCCCATGATGAGGCGAAGAACCGCGTTCGACGCGGTGTCCATGATCCAGATGACGAGGGCGACCAGGATACAGAAGAGGATCACGACGAGCGTCGCGCTCCTGAGCTGCGGCCAGTCCGGCCAGGTCACCCGCTGGAGCTCGCCCCAGCTTTCCTCGAGGAAATCCCCGGCCCGTTTCAGCTTCGAAGCCATGCGGACTACTTCGTCTCCTTGTGCATCGTGTGCTGGCGGCACCGAGGACAGAACTTTTTATACTCCACCCGCTCGGGATGGAGCCGCTTGTTCTTCGTAAGGTTGTAGTTCCGCTCCTCGCAAGTAGGACAAGCGAGGACGATCTTGTCGCGCATAGCTCTTTCCTTCCCGTTACGAATTCAGGATCGCGAGGCGAGGGAGGGGCGCGGGGCACTCCTCCCGAGGGGCTCCGCCGGC
>JBBEBG010000011.1 GCA_040882465.1 Gemmatimonadota bacterium | reverse complement strand
CATCGAGGACGGAGAGGATGCCGGGGGCCCGACGGTTCCGAACGGCCTCTCGCTCCGCAAGCTCCACCACGCGGCCTTCGAGCTTCACTTCCTCGGCATCCGCCCCGATCACCGGATCCTGATCCGCCCCGACCTCCTCGGCGAGAAGGACGGGCCCACCCTCCTCCACAGCATCCAGGAGCTCCACGACACGCGGCTCACCGCGCCTCGCAGGAAGGAGCTCTGGCCGGACCCGCACCGGCTCGAGGAGCGGTGGGAGCGATTTCGGAAGGAGGCGGGGTAGGGGGAAGTCTTCCGAAGTCCCAGATTCCCATTCCCGCACCCGAGTAAGGGCCATAGGCTCAAGCGGATTGGGAATGACTTCGGCTTACGGGTGTACAGGAGAGGCCTGGTGCCAGCGCTCGACCTCGAAACCCTCGAACTCTTTCTCTTCTTCGTCGTCCCCGGCTTCGTTGCCCTCAAAACGTACGAGCTGGTGATGCCGACCGACGCCGAACGCGTTGCCGATTCCATCGTCTCGCTCGTGTCCTTCAGCATGATCAACCTGGGGGTGATGTCCTGGCTCATCCTGCTCCTGAGCGGCCAATGGCCCGCGCGCCCGCTGCTCTACGTGTTCGGAGTCTTCGCAGTCGTGATCGTGTCGCCCGTGCTTCTCGCCCTTGGATGGTGGAAGCTCCACGCATTTCTCGCGGACCGCGGATGGGTCTTGCATCCGATGCCCACCGCCTGGGACTATTTCTTTTCCGCCCGCAAGACGCTCTGGGTTCTCATCCACCTGAAGACCGGGGAGAAGTACGGGGGGTTCTTTGGCCGACGGTCGCATGCTTCCGCGTATCCCACGCCGGAGAGCTTGTACCTGGAGACAGCCTGGCGATTGACCGAGAAGGGGGAGTTCCTGGAACCTGTTCCCCGTTCGGAAGGTCTTATGGTTCGTTACGCGGACTGCCACCTGATCGAGTTCTTCAGCCCGGAGAGGGGAAGCGATGTCCGAGAAGACTGACGATCGCGATGCAGCAGAACGAAGCTCGAAGTCGCGCCGTTCCGTTCCCTACACGCGTAAGGGTTGGCAACCGACAACCGGGGGTGACGATTCCTGGCCTCCCCAGGGTGGGTCCGGTGGGTCTTGGACGACGGAGAGGCTTCGAAAGCGTTCTTCAGAGCGCAGCCAGGGCACTTCGAAGAAGTAGACGCCGCGCACATCATCGAGGACCGAGAGGAGGAGGCGTCCCGACGGTCCCGAACGGCCTCTCCCTCCGCAAGCTCCATCACGCGGCCTTCGACCGTCACTTCCTCGGCATCCGCCCCGATCACCGGATCCTGATCCGTCCCGACCTCCTCGGCGAGAAGGACGAGGCACTCGACGACCTCGACTGCTCGACGACCCTGGACGCCGACGACATGGACCTCCCCTCCGAGCTCGAGGAGGTCGAGGCATGACGCACCGCGCGCCTCAGGGAAGGCAGCCCTACCTGCCTTCTGGCGAACCTGTAGCGTAACCAGTGGCGAACCTGTATCGCAGGGACGGGCGGCAGGGGATCGCAACGAGGCGCTCCGCACCCCGCCGGCGCCGGAGTCGGGTGACCTGGACGGGGAGTGACGGATGGGATCCTTGCATTCCTGACTCGGAACGCCCAATTAGTTCAGTATACATAGTAAACTGAACTAACTCCGGAGCATGGTTCAGCATGCGCGGTTGTTTCGTCGGAAAGACCTGGGTGTGGGACCCGAGCGTCTACGCCCCGTCCCGCTACCGCAAATCCTGCCGGTACGACGCGTTCGTCCCCGAGACTCTCGCGGGGAACGACTTCGCCCTCCCCGCCTCCGTGGCCGGCGTCGTCTCGGACGCCGAGCAGGCGATCATGCGTCTGAATGCCGGCGTGTCTCCGGCGCTCGCTCCCCTGGCGCGACTGCTGCTCCGCACCGAGTCGATCGCCTCTTCCAGGGTGGAGGGCATGCAGGTTGGGATCCGCGCGCTTGCCCGCGGCGAGGCGATACTCGAGACCGGTGGAAGGGTGGCTCCAACCGTCCGGGAGGTGCTCGGCAACATCGATGCGATGGAGGCCGCCATCCATCGGGCGGCCTCGGCGGGGCGGATCGGCGTCGATCACCTGCGCGAGATTCACGGGGAGCTGATGGCGGGGTCTCCCAACTCGCGGATTGCCGGAGTGCTCCGGACGGGCCAGAACTGGATCGGCGGCAACGACTACAACCCTTGCGGCGCGGACTTCGTCCCACCCCCGCCGGAGGACGTGGTGCCTTTGCTCGAAGATCTCTGTGATGCGATCGGTGAAGAGTCCCTCCCGCCGCTCGTTCAGGCGGCGCTGGTGCACGCTCAGTTCGAGACGATTCACCCATTCGGTGACGGAAACGGACGAACGGGGCGGGCGCTCATCCATCTCGTCCTGCGGCGGCGCGGAATCGCGACCTCATACGTCCCACCGATCAGTGTCGTACTCGCTGGCGAGCGGGACCGCTACATCGAGGGGCTGACGCGATTCCGCGAGGGTCAGATCGGGCGATGGGTGGAGCAGTTTTCCTCGGCGGCTGCATCGGCGGCCGGACTCGCATCCGCGTACCAGGGAGCGGTCGGTGCGCTCACAAGGACCTGGCGCGCGCAATTGTCGGCAGGGGCGGCGCCTCGTGCCGACGCAGCTGCATGGGCGGTCATCGACGTGCTCGCCGGCTACCCTGTGATCACGGCGCCGGTGGCCGAGGCCGTCACCGGCCGGGCCAAGGCGGCGATCCACAACGCCATCCAGCAGCTGGTGGAATGTGAGGTCCTCCTGCCCCTCTCCCAGTCCAAGAGGAATCGGTCGTGGGAGGCCGCGGGACTACTCGACCTCCTGGAGCGGCTCGAGTCGGGGCTTCCGCCGGAACCGCAGGTCAAGCCGACATGACCTTCCTAGGACGCCGCGCATATCATCGAGGACCGAGAGGAGGAGGGGGTCCCGACGGTTCCGAAGGGCCTCTCCCTTTGTAGGCTCCATCACGCGGCCTTCGAGCTTCACTTCCTCGGCCTCCGCCCCGATCACCGGATCCTGATCCGTCCCGGCCTCCTCGGCGAGAAGGACGGGCCCACCCTCCTACACAGCATCCAGAGGCTCCACGACACGCGGCTCACCGCGCCTCGCAGGAAGGAGCTCTGGCCCGACCCGCACCGGCTCGAGGAGCGGTGGGAGCGGTTTCGAAGGCGGGGCAGAGGGGGAAGGCCCCAATCGCCATTCGTAGGCCCACCAACCGAACCGATGCTTCCAAGCAGATGAGGCCACGCATCCGCGGTAGGTCAGATGTGGCCTTCCGTCGGCGGAACGATGAAGAAGACCATGCCCATGAAGGTTCCTGGTGTGGGCGTCCATGTGCTGTCGAGCAAGTTGAAGACCACGGTGAGAAGGCGCAGCTAAGTTATGCAAATCGCATAACCTCCCTAACCTTACTATAATTGGGGCATGGATCCGGTTTCGAATCCTTCTGCGCCCGTGACGGGCCGGGCGTTCGACGTCCTGATCGAGCGCGACGCGGAGGGCTGGTACGTGGCCTCCGTCCCGGCGCTCCCGGGATGCCACTCACAGGCGCGTTCCCTGGACGAACTCAGAGAGCGGATCCGGGAGGCTATCCTGCTTTCCCTGGAGGTCCGAGGGGATGACGATGAGCCCGCGGCGCTCGAGTACGTTGGAGTTCAACGCGTGACCGCGTGATCCGCCTCCCCCGGGTCTCGGCGGCGGAAGTCATCCGTGCGCTTGAGAAAACCGGGTTCGAGGTGAAGCGCATTCGGGGAAGCCATCCTTTCCTCGCCCATGCGGACGGCCGAGCGACCGTCATCCCGGTTCACTCGGGCGAGACGCTCGGTCCTGGCCTACTCTCCAAGATTCTGAAGGACGCCGACCTTTCCCGTGAGGACCTCGCGGGATTGCTCTGATTCCGTTCGAAGTTCCCCCGTGACCTTCCCCATCTCCGACACCTTCACCGATATCCTCGCCCGCCTGACCGCGAACGAATAGAAGGCCGTGAAGACGGCGGCCTTCGGTCTCCAGGTGGATCCGTCGCATCCGGGGCTACCTTTTCATCGCGTGGACCGCGCCAAATCCGGCGCACATCATCGAGGACCACGAGGATGCGGGGGTCCCGTCGGTCCCGAACGGCCTCTCCCCCTGCAAGCTCCATCACGCGGCCTTCGACCGTCACTTCCTCGGCATCCGCCCCGATCGCCGGATCCTGATCCGCCCCGACCTCCTCGGCGAGAAAGACGGGCCCACCCTCCTCCACAGCATCCAGGAGCTCCACGACACGCGGCTCACCGCGCCTCGCAGGAAGGAGCTCTGGCCGGACCCGCACCGGCTCGAAGAGCGGTCGGAGAAGTTTCGGAGGCGGGGTAGAGGGGGAAGGCCCCAATCGCCATTCGTAGGCCCACCAACCGAACCGATGCTTCCAAGCAGATGAGGCCACGCATCCGCGGTGCGCGAATGCGCTGGACAGCATATGCGATGGGGGGTATTGTTGCAATCGTGGGAGGTGGAGTTCACGGACGAGTTCGGAGCGTGGTGGTCCGAGCTTAGCGCGGGTGAGCAAGAATTCATCAATGCGTCGGTGCGATTACTGGAGGCACGCGGTCCGCATCTCCCCTTTCCCTATTCGAGCGGTGTCGAGTCGTCGCGCCACGGGCACATGAGGGAGCTCCGGATCCAACACGACGGTGAGCCGATTCGAATCCTATACGCTTTCGATCCGCGAAGGGTGGCGATTCTCCTCGTGGGCGGACCCAAGGGGGGCGACCGCCGCTGGTACGAACGAATGGTCCCGCTCGCCGACCGCATGTACGACGAGCATCTTGCAATGCTGAGACGGGAGGGACTCATCGATGGCGCGTAAGTTCAGCGAGCTGCGAAGTGGCATGTCCGCCGAGCGGCAACTCCGGAGTAGGCAGCGCGCGGAGGCGGCTCTCATTGAGATCGACCTCGCCGAGCTGCGGGGTCGCTTGGACATCACCCAGGAGGAATTGGCTTCCCGGCTCGAGATCGCGCAGTCGAACGTGTCGAGGCTCGAGCGGCGCCGGGACATGCTGGTGAGCACGCTCCGCGAAGTCGTCCAGGCCTGCGGGGGCGAGCTACACATCCTGGCGGAGTTTCCGGAGGGGTCCGTCGAGATCCGGCAGTTCGAGGAACAGTAACCAGCCTGATCTCCACCACGCGGCATTCGACCCTTACTTCCTCGGCATCCGCCCCGATCACCGGATCCTGATCCGCCCCGACCTCCTCGGCGAGAAGGACGGGCCCACCCTCCTCCACAGCATCCAGGAGCTCCACGACACGCGGCTCACCGCGCCTCGCAGGAAGGAGCTCTGGCCGGACCCGCACCGGCTCGAGGAGCGGTGGGATCGGTTCCCGAAGGCGGCGGGGTAGGGGGGCACATGCTACGAGCATGGGACTCAAAATGACATTGCCCTGACCCACCAATGCGGGCGAGATTTCCCACATGACCGACCGAGCCCGAACCGTACTCCGCGATGCTCTGGCGCTTGAACGCGACGAGCGCGCCGACATCGCGGCGGAACTCCCGGCCAGCCTCGACGAGGAGCCGGCTGAAGATCCGGCGGCCGTTGAAGCCGCTTGGGCCGAGGAGATCGAGCGCCGAGTCCGGCGTGCTGGATCCGAGGGGTCCGCGGGCGAGCCATGGGAGGAAGTGCGCGCTCGTCTCAAGCGCCGCTTCACTGAAGAGTGACACCGAGGCCCCGAACCGCCCTCTCCCTCCGCAAGCTTCATCACACGGCCTTCCACCGTCACTTCCTCGGCATCCGCCCCTAATCACCGAATCCTGATCCGTCCCAACTTCCGCGGGCCTCGACGCCGACTGGTCCAACCCATCCAACCATTCTACGCCCTCCCTTCTCCCATCACATTCGGTTCAGTCCCGGCCTGATTGCTGGGTCTTTGGCCCGTTGACAACTGCCAACGCACGGATGGCTTTTCATTGTCGGGGACGCGCCATCCGAAGCGAGCCATCGAGCTGGCCCTCCAGTATGCCGAAGCGGAGGGGTGCCCCCGAGAATCACGCGCGCCAGATCCGTCGCTTCGTTCATCATCACGGGCCGGCCTCACGGCGTGACCATCCCCTCCATCCGCACGACCTCGAACGCAGTGCTGGAAACCGTCTTCAGGGCGCCGAGCCGATCGTCGTCCCATCGGGAGTCCGGTGCCCCGCTCAGGTACCAGCCGGTGCCGTTGTCGGCCAGGAACATCCCGTAGCGCTTCAGCGCCTCCAGGATCACCCGGACCTCGGACGGAAACCGCGCCGTGTCGAAGTCCGCCTTCAGCCGGACCCGCATTCCCATCGGAGGGAGCGCCGGGTTGGTGCTGCTCGAGGCCCAGTGCCGGGCGGGCGGCACGTAGGCGCGCCGGGTGCTCGGGCAGGTGAAGCGCAGCGCGTGACGGATCTCTCCCTGCTCGACCGCCTCGTCGTATCGGACCAGACCGGGGAAGATCGGCAGGCCCGCCGCATCCGCGGACGTCCATCCCGCGGGGCGAAATGCGTTCGAGCGGAGATCGAAGATGGCTCCCGAGCCGGCGTGCCAACCCGTGCCCCCGTTCTCGGGCACGGCGGCGAAGAGCTCGTAGAGCATCCAGTTGTCCCGGTCCACGACCAGCACGTGCCGGTCGCCGTTCGTGCCGGATCCACCTTCGATCGGGGCATCGGCGGGAAGGGGATAGGGACCCGGATCGCTCTCGTCGTTGTAGCCGAACGTCACGGGCGCCCGGGGCTCGGACCCGTCCACCACGATGTACGGAATGCCGATGGGCGCCCCGTTCCACACCGTGCCGAAGTCGGGATGCAGATTGCGGATCCCGCAGCTTGCGATGAGCGCCTCGGACGCCGGATCCACCGGAGCGCCCGAGATGCCGGTGTTCCATGGATTGTCGGCGGGGAATGGACGCCATCCCTCGAGAGAGGCGCCGGGACCGAGGCCGGCTTCGGGCGGCTGCCCTGGGGTCGAAGGGGAATCGTCGCACGCGGCCAGAAGGGTTGCGAGGTGCGCAGCGAGGATGATTCCGGCCAGCGTTGGGATTCGCGTCACTGGGCCGGGACTCGCGTGAGAGAGGTACGAAGGGGTCTGCGTGCTCTCATGCAGGAGACGTGCCGCCGGAGGTCCTCGCCCCGCTTCCCCCCCCAGTGGGCTCACCCCGCCGATCACACCATGGGATCGCCCTAAGCGTGGCATGATCATCGAACCACGCTCCCGCGTCCTTTGCAATCGTATAGGCAAACGTATATACTTCCATTGTCTTCGAGTGGGACCCCGAGAAGAGCGACAAGAACCACGCCGGCGAATCATCTCAGCCCGGAGGAGCAATCTTCATGAGCGAAAAGCGTGCGCAAAAGCGGTCGCGACGAAGTGAGCGCCCGTCGCGCGGACGCGCCGATCTCAGAAGGCTCCGAAATCTTGCGGAAACGGAGATCGCCGATACGTCCCCACCCGAGCTCGCCAATCTTCCTGAGGATTTCTGGGAAGATGCGGAGGTGGTCATTCCGGTCCCGAAGGAATCCATCTCGATCCGGGTGGACTCCGACGTCTTGGCGTGGTTTCGGAAGGGCGGATCCGGTTACCAGACACGGATGAACGCGGTCCTGCGATCCTACGTGTCCGCGATGAAGGGCCGCGCGCAGTAAAGTCCCACGAAGCCCCGAACCGGAGCCAGGCAATCGAGGCGGCCGTCGCCGAGAAGCCGGAGCGGCTGGCCCGCACCCGACTCGCACGTGAAGCCGCGAAGCTCGATCGCGCCGAAGAGAAGGCGTTCGCAGAGGAGGGCATGGATTCGGAGCTCGCCTCGTGGCCCGAATACTGTGGGGCGACGTCCGCTGGGCCGACCTGAACCCCACCCGGGGTTCCGAGCAGGCGGGCCACCTTCCGGTCCTGATCCTCAGTCACGACGTCTTCAACGGGCGGTCGGGGACGGTGATCGGGGTCGCCCTCACCGGTCAGCCGCCGCGGGCAGGGTTTCCGCTTTCGCTGGCGTCCAGTGCGCAGGGACTTCCGAAGGAGTCCTGGGTCAAGATCAGCCAGATCCGGACTCTGGCGGCGGAGCGGATCGGGCGTCGCATGGCTCGGGCTTCGGCGGAGGAGGTCTCGCGGGTCGTCGAAGGATTGCACGAGATCATCGGAGACTGAGGGCCCGTCCCGGTCGATCGCACACTTGACCCATGTCCCGTCGCTACCTCGAGGTCCCGTGCCGCGGAGGAAAGTCTATCGCGGCGTAACGGCGCCAAACGCGGTCCCGGCACCTCGTTTTGCCGCCCAGCGCCCGCCTTCCTAACTTTGGAGTTCGGCCCCAGTGGCCGTCTGAGTCCCGAACCCCATTCGTGATCGCGCGCGGCGGGGCGACCTCCATCCAGTTTTTTCGGAGCGACTCGGAGCGATGCGGCCACTCTCGAAGGGCGGTTCCCCCTGGCGCCGGGCCTCCCTCGCCTGTTCGTTCGCGCGGCTGGGCGCGCTGCCCGCCGCCGCGCTGCTCGGCGCCTGCGACGGCGATTCGATCATCGGCCCCGCGGCCGAAGCGTGCCAGTCGCCGCCCTACTTCACGGTGCTCCCCGTTCCGGCGGCCGACCTCTTATACGTCCCGGTCTTCGGCGGCCTCGACGCGCCCGGCCACGTGCTCCCCACCGCGCACGGCGGGATGTTCCTCGCCCGCGAGGGGGTGCCGCTCCGCGCCCCGGGCGACATCGTGATCACCCACCTGCGACGCGTCCGCTACTCCGGACCGGAAGTCCCACCGGGCGAGGAGGACTTCGCGATCTTTTTTCGCGTCTGCCGCGAGCTGACAGGGTGGTTCGGGCATGTGGAGACGCTGGGGCCTGGCCTCTCCCCAGCGACGGTCACCTTCGGCCACTGCGAGACGTACTCCGTCCCCTGGGCGACGGTCGAATCGTGCGAAGCGCGAAATCTCGGCATCGAGGTACTCGCCGGAGACGACCTGGGCACGGGGGGGCCGGTCATCGACTTCTGAATGCTCGACGAGCGGGTCACGAACTTCTACATCTCGCCCTACCGCTTCGGCGGACCCAACCACGCCGTGTGCATGTGGGAGCAGTTCGACACCGCCAACCAGGCGATCTTCTTCTCCAGGCTCCGTGACGGGCTCCGGCCCGAGGTCGAGCCGACCGGCGAACCGCGGTGCGGGACCATGGAAGTGGATGTCGCGGGC
Organism: Gemmatimonadota bacterium; assembly: GCA_040882465.1. Taxonomy (NCBI): domain Bacteria; kingdom Pseudomonadati; phylum Gemmatimonadota; species Gemmatimonadota bacterium. The sequence continues at coordinate 28,458 of JBBEBG010000011.1, read as the reverse complement.
ACGGCGAAGGGGGTGTGGGCGGAGACGGGGGTCACGGGACCGGTCGCCGACGACGAGCGGCGCTACATTGCCCTCGCCGACTATCCGTATCGGCCCGAGCAGGAGCTGGCCCTGAGCCTCGGCCCGGAGTCGCTTGGCGCGCGCCTGGCCGTCGTGGCTCGGGAGACGACCGGCCGGGTGAATCGCGCGTTCGAGGCGGTCGGCAACGACGGGCTCATCTACTGCTACGGCCCGCAGGTTAACGGATTCGCGTCCTCGTCCAGTTGGCTCCTCCGGCTGACGGGCGCCGCGGAGCTTCGGATCGAGCACCTGATGCACGCGCCGGGCGCGTCGCCGTGCGAGGACGATCCGGCCTCCTGGGAGCTCAGCGGCGCCGCGGTGTCCATGGTGCGCTGACGGGACGGCGGGCCCCCCCTCCTCAAATCCTCTCCTCGTCCGCCCTCCACGCCTTCACCGCCCGCTTGATCGCCTTCCGGTCCGCGAATTCCCCCAGAAGCACCCGGCGCGCCAGGTCGGGGAGCTCCTCGTCCGAGGCGAATCGGGTCCCGATGAGCTGGTCGGTGGTGAAGTCGTCGATCCGCGCCGCGAGCTCCGGCGGCAGCACCCGCGCCATCCGCGCCCGCTCTTCTCCCCGAATCACCCGGTCCTGCACGCCGAGGGCGAAGGCCCGGGCGTAGAACGCCGCGAACGCCATGCCGAGGGCAAGGACGAAAAGCATCAGGCGATCCATCGCGAAGTCGGTGCCGAGGCGGTAGCCGAACCAGAGGAGGGGGATGACGATCAGGAGGAACGTCACGCGGTGGTATCCGGTGACGACGATCCCGTGGTTCTCGAAGTTCTGCTCGGGCATGGGGTCTCCGCGGGCGGGGGGAGGCGGGGTTCGGGTTGCGGCATCGGGCCTAAGGTAGCATGCGGCGAGCCATTCGGACGCCCTGTCGCGGGCGCCACCAAGGACGGTGATCGAAGTCGCGCTGAGTCCGCCCGCCACGCCCTCCTTGATCCCAACGCACACATGTGTGACAATGCACACATGGATGTGACCATTCGAAATCTGGACGAGCGGATCTACCGGGAAGCTAAGGCTCGAGCAGCCCTCTCTGGGCGGACGATCGGCGAAACGGTAAACGAGGCGCTTCGGGCCTACCTCGCGACCCCAGGGCCGATGCGAACGTCCGGGAGCCTCCGCGACCTCACGCCCGAGCCGTACCCGAAGGGAAACGAGCTTCTGAGCGAGCGGGTGGATGAGGTGGCCTACGGATCCCGGGACGGATCCCCTTGATCGTGCTCGACTCGAGCTTCCTCACCTTTCGGAGCGAGGGCGATGCGGCGCTCAGCCTGGTGGACGCGGCGATCGCCACGGTCGCGCGTCGCGATGCCTCGGGATGGGTCGCGACCTTCGATTCGGACTTCCGGGAGGTCCGGGGGGTGACGGTGGTGTCGTAGCGGGGAGGGTTTCAGGTGCCCTGAGGGGGGCTCCGGGCGTCGCATCGGCTTTCTCTCAGGACCGGACCCTTACACCTTTCTTACTGCAATTGGTAGAAGATCGCCGAGGCTCCACTTCGCGGAGATGATGATTTCCGGTTCACGGTCCAGGCGTCGCGCGGTGGCCGCGCTCACGTCGCTCGTATGGCTCCTCCTGGGAGTCGCGGACGCGGCGGCGGTCTCCGAATGCCCCCTGCACGAGATGGCCCAAGGGCGTTCCCATGCGGAAGCGCCCGTGGAAGTGAGCGCCTCTTCGACCGGCGATCCGCATGCCGAGCACGCGGCTCATGCGGCGGATGCCGAGCACACGGCCGCCGCGGCGACGGACGCCGGGACCGACCACAAGGGGGCGCACCACGACTGCGGATGCCGGCTCGTCTGTTGCGCGAGTGCGGGGATCGTCTCCGTGGTCCCCGCGTCGACCCCGGTGCTTCCGGCTCCCGAGATCGAAGCCCAAAACGTCGCCGTACACTCCGAAGCCGACGTTCTCCTCCCCAGCATCCTCCTGCCGTTCTTCCTCCCTCCTTCGAACGCCCCACCCTCTCTCTGACGGTTCCGTAGGTCATCCGCGTTCGCGCACCGGAGCACGCTCCGGGAAGGTCCGCTCTTCCAGCGATTTGGAGGGGGATCCCGCGCGCGGCGCCATCGAACCCTTGGTCCAGAAGAGAGGAAAACGTGTACAGGATCCTATTGATGTTCGGATTCGCCGGGATGATTCCGGCGACGGCTGTGGCGCAGGCCCAGGAAGGTGGAGGTGGTGTGGCGGGTGCGGTTGTCGCGGCGGCGACGGGCGCCCCCGTCGAAAACGCTGACGTATTCATCGCGGGGACGAATCGGCACGCGCTGACGGACCGCGCCGGACACTTCCGCCTGGCGGGATTGGGCGCGGGAGCGTACGAGCTGGTCGTCGAGCGGATCGGCTACGCGGCGGCGCGCGTGGAGGTCACCGTTTCGAGCGGGACGGTCGCCGAAGTTTCGATCCAGCTCCAGGAGCAGGCGATCTCCATTCCCGAGATGATGGTGACCGCCTCCCGGGACGCGAAAGCGCTCTCCGAAATTGCCGCCTCCGTCGGCGTGATCGGACGGGAGGCGATCGCGGAGACCCACGCGGGGCATCCCTCCGAGATCATGGGCCGCGTGCCCGGGGTCTGGGTGAACGTGACGGGCGGCGAGGGACATATGATGGCGATCCGCCAGCCCCTCTCCACTTCCCCGGTCTATCTGTATCTCGAGGACGGCGTGCCGACGCGCTCGACCGGGTTCTTCAATCACAACGCGCTCTACGAGGTGAACCTTCCCCAGGCGGAGCGCATCGAGGTGATGAAGGGTCCGGCGAACGCGTTGTATGGGAGTGACGCGATCGGAGGCGTGATCAACGTCGGCACGAGGGCTCCCTCGCCCGAGACGACGGCGGAGCTCTCGGTCGAGGGGGGTGAGTTCGGATTTCAGCGATACCTGGGATCGGTGAGCGGCACCGGCCGGGCGGGAGGGCTCCGCGCGGACGTGAACTTCACGCGCACCGACGGCTGGCGGGAAGGGACGGCGTATGATCGTTGGGCTGGAACGCTCCGGTGGGATGCGTCCGTGTCCGGAAGCACCTCCCTCAAGACGGTTGTGGCGTACTCCACCATCGATCAGAAAACGGCGGGGAGCTCGGCGATCTCGAGGGGCGATTTCGAGGCGAATCCCACGGTCAACTACACCCCGATCTCCTTTCGGAAGGTGACGGCGCTTCGGGTCTCCACGGCGCTCGAACACCTCCGGGGGAACTGGCTGGTCAGCCTCACCCCCTTCGTGAGAAGCAACACGATGGACCTCCTTCCGAACTGGTCGCTGACCTACGATCCGACGGCCTACGAGACGGAGAATTCTTCGGTGGGCTTCCTGGGACAGGCGCGGTACTACGTCCCCGACCGGGATCTCAGCGTCACTTTGGGATTCGACGCGGATTACTCCCCCGGTGGCCAGAAGGAGTGGAGCATCGTGCCGGAGAGGGAGGGAACGATCTTTACGGACTATCAGGACGGTGAGGTCCGGTACGACTACGACGTGACCTTCCGCTCACTTTCGCCCTATCTGCACGTCGAGTTCTCGCCAACGGACCGCGTCCACGCGAGCGCGGGGCTCCGGGCCGACTTCATGGGATACGACTATACGAACGCGCTCGGCGAGCTGCAGACCGGACGCTGGCGGCGGCCCGCGGACGCATCGCCCAACTTCAGCGCCGTCAGCCCGAAGTTCGGCCTCAGCTTCGAGGCGACGGACGACGTGGATCTCTTCGTCTCGTACCGCCGGGGCTTCCGGGCCCCCTCGCAGAGCCAGCTCTTCCGTCAGGGTTCCGCCGAGAGCACGGTGGATCTGGAGCCGGTGAAGGTGAATTCCTACGAGGCGGGGGTTCGCGGGCGCGCGGGCGAGCGCCTCACCTACGAGGCATCCGCCTACTACATGCAAGTCACCGACGATATTCTCGGCTTCCAGCTGCCGGACGGGAGCAGTGAATCGCGGAACGCGGGCGAAACGCTCCACAAGGGTGTGGAGCTCGGTCTCGGCCTGGGAATCGTGGATGGGGTGACGCTCGACGTCTCTTACTCGGTGGCCGAGCACACGTACGAGGTCTGGCGTCCCTCCGAGACGGTCGATCTGAGCGGACACGAGATGAATGCGGCGCCCCAGCAGATCGGAAACGCGGTGCTGAACGTCGCGCCGCGCGCGATTCCTGGAGCCAGGTTTGCGCTCGAGTGGAGTCGGGTCGGGGAGTACTGGGAGGACCAGTCCAATGAAAACGACTACGAAGGTCACGATCTCCTGAGCCTTCGGCTCTCCTACGAGCTCCGGTCGCGGTTCACCGTCTTCGCCAGGGTGAACAACCTGGCCGATGTCCGCTATGCGGAGAGCGCGGGCTACAACGCGTTCCGGGGCGAGGAGCTCGCCCCCGGGCTTCCGCGGACTTTCTATCTGGGGGTTTCGGTTCGATGAGCGACCTCCGTCCTTCGCCCGCCATGGGTGCCGTGGGTTCGACGTCGCCTGTGTCGGCGGCGGGGGGACTCCGGCTTCCCCTGGTGGGGGAAGGACGGAGGGAGTCTCCCGGTGGCTTCAACCTGAACGGGAATCGCCTCACCCGATTTCTGATGACGAATCGCCGCGTGCAGCCGGCGTTCCAGCTCCTCATGATCGCGGTTTTCGGCTGGGGGCTCTGGCAGGCTTTCGCGGGGCCCCAGGACGCGGCGACCAACTTCGGCGCAGTCGCGTTCTTCGGGTTGTGGTGGGCGCCGGTGATGCTCGTGAGCCTCGTCCTCTTCGGACGCGTCTGGTGCTACGTCTGCCCGATCGGGGCGATCACCGAGTTCCTCCAGCGCTTCAGCCTGAATCGGTGGTTTCCCACCTTTCGAAAGCCGAGGGTGCGTGTCTTCGGCGTGGGGTTTTCGGTGCTCGCGATCACCGCGCTGACCTTTACGCTGGCGCGGTTTCCCCTCTACAAGCTGGGCGTCGCCTATACGCCCTGGCGGATGGGGGTCTATTTCCTGGTTTTCCTCGGGGTGGCGGTGGCTCTCACCCTCGTCTTTCGGCAGCGCGTATTCTGTCGGTACTTCTGCCCCGCCACCGGGGTCATGTCGGTCACGACCCGGCTCTCCCCGATCGAGATTCGGCAGGACCGGGAGACGGAGGTCCCCGATTGCATGACCGCCGAGTTCAAGAGCAACTACCTGAGCACGGAGCGCCGTTGCGTGGCGTGCATGCACTGCTCGGTGGGACAGCCGGAGGTACCGATCCGGCTGCACGCGCGCTGGCCGGGGGCCGCCGCGGTCCGGCCGAGGCTCGTCATTCCGGACGAAGCCCTGATCGCGCTGATCATCTGGGCCGTATTTCCGATCGATCATGTGCTGGGAAGTCAGGTGCTCGCACAGTTTCCCTCGGTCCAAGCCCTCCCGAGCCTCCTCGCCGGGCTCGTGCCGTATTACACGAGCATCGCCGGGACCATCGTGGCCTTCGCCGTCGTGAGCTGGATCGCGGCGCGATGGAGCGGGATCCTCCCCCGCATCGCTTTCTCGCGCTTCGCCTTCGCCTACATTCCCCTCGGGATCGTGTTTCAGCTCGGGATGCATGTGATCCCGGGGCTGATGGAGAATGGAGGGGGGCTGCTGAACGGGTTCGCGAACGGAATCGGGATCCCCCTGAATCTTCCGGCGGCATGGGCCTCCGCGGAGACGGTCGCACGATGGCACGCGCTCGGGGGCAACGAGTTTCTCTGGCTCTCGGTGCTCTGGGGCGCGGGGATCGCCTGGCTGATCGCACGCGATCTGACGAAGACGAAGGGGGACGCGGTGAAGGCCCTGGTTCCGCATGCCCTGCTCATGGTGGCCAGTACCTTCTTCGTCGTGGGGCTCTTGGCCTGAGCGGGGGTGGCCGTTATCGTCTCGCCCCTTCATAGCGAGGGCGAATTCGATCTTGATTCCTGAAGATGACCGGAGGGAGACGGAGGCGCCTTCCCTCGAAGCCCCTGGTCCGCTGGTGGGATCCCGCTTTCGCCGCTTCTGGGTCCGGAACCGGACCCTCTTCTGGGCGCTGCATTCGCTCTGGGCGCTCGCGACCGGGGTGGCCGTCATCGTTCTGGCGCGCGACCGCTATGGTTTCGTCCCCTGGGTGGTGCTCTTTCTCGTCCTGACCTGGGCTTCGACGCTTTTTTTCGGGGGGCGGACGGCCGGCGACCGCGTCGGAACGAGGCGAAGCGCGCCGCCCGGCTTCGGCGAGGAGGCAACCTCCTACCTCACCCGCTCGATGTACCAGGAGACGCTCTTCTTCCTCCTCCCCTTTTATTGGTACTCGACCGTCTTTCAGTCGCTGAATGTGACCTTTTCCCTTCTACTCGTGGGGCTCGCCGTCCTTTCCTGCCTCGATCTCTTCTTCGACGGCTGGATGCGGCGAAGCCGGGTGTTCGGCCTGGTCTTTTTCGCGACGGTGGCCTTCGCGGCGTTGAACCTCCTGGTTCCGATCCTCTTCCCGGTGGATCCCCGCTTCGGAACGCCAATCGCGGCGCTGGCCGCGGTGGGGAGCGCCCTCTCTCTGACGATGCGGGGCGCCTCCACGGGACGCGCGGGTCGAATGAGGATCGCGCTCGCGAGCGTCGCGATCCTGGCCATCGCGATCGGGGTGCCGCGGCTCGTGCCCCCCGTTCCCCTGCGCGCGCAGAGCGTGGTCTTCACCTCGGAGATCGATCGGAGCACCCTCGTCCCATTCGATACCCTCTCGAGCCCGGTGGACCCCGCCCTCCTCGGGGGCTCGCTCTACCTCCTGGTCGAGGTCTTTTCGCCTTCCATCATGCCGACCACGGTGACGCTGGAGTGGCAGCTGGACGGGGAAGTGATAAGAACGACGCGAGAGATCGAGATCACGGCGCACGACATCGGGTTTCGCGTCTGGGACAGGTGGGTCCCCGTGGACGGGCCGATCCGGAGCGGGGAGTACCGTGTGGTCCTGCGGACGGGAGGGGAGAGGATCTTCGGGTTGGCGGGGATCCGCGTGGGGGGGTGAGCGGCGCCAGGTGAACTCCCGCGTGCGGCGGGGTAGTCGTCATCCCCAGAGGCGTTTCAGCTGAAACGCCTTCGCACTCCAGCCCTCGTATGGCCATGCTCGAACGCCTCTCCTCCCCCTGGCCCTGGTACGTGGCCGGCCCCCTCATCGGGCTGATCGTCCCCCTCCTCCTCCTCCTCGGGGGGAAAGTCTTCGGCGTCTCGTCGAACCTTCGGCATCTCTGCGCCGCGATCCCGGCGCCTGAGCGGTGGAAACCCCCGTATCTCCGCTACGACTGGCTCCGGACCGGAGGGTGGAACCTCGTCTTCGTCCTCGGAATGGGGCTCGGCGGCGTTCTCGCCCCGACTCTCTTCGGCGCGCCCGACGTCGGGGGGCACATCTCCGAGGCGACGCGGACGGACCTCGCCGCCCTCGGGCTCGGGGAACCCTCGGGGATGGTGCCCGCGGAGCTCTTCACCTGGGGCGCGCTCTTCACCCCAGCGGGATTTTTCCTGATTGTCGTGGGCGGATTCCTGGTCGGTTTCGGGGCGCGCTACGCCGGAGGGTGCACGAGCGGGCACGCGATCTCCGGGCTCGCGACCTTTCAGCGCTCCTCCCTCGCCGCCGTCTTCGGCTTTTTCATCGGAGGGCTCGTCGCGACCTTCGCAGTCCTCCCCTGGATCCTCGGATGAGCGCGATGGAGCGCGCCGGAGAAGGTGCCGGTGAACGGGGCGCGGAACGGCCGGGTGGGCGAGTGCTCATCCCGGACTTCGAGTGCCAGGACATCCAGCAGGTCCCTTCCGCGGAGCGGGAAGAGGCGCTCGAGGCGGCGAACCGTCCGCTCGCCCTCTTCGGTTACCTCCTTCTCGGCGCGGGCCTCGGGATCGTCTTCGTGCAGAGCGAGGTCGTCTCCTGGTTCCGGATCCAGGAGATGTTCCGCTTCCAGAGCTTCCACATGTACGGGATCATCGGGTCGGCGGTCGCCGTCGCGGCGCTTTCGATCCAGGCGATCGAGCGGCTCGGGCTCCATACGATGCATGGGGAGCGGATCCGAATCGTGCCGCGCGACCTCGAGGGGCGGGGGTTCTGGAGCCCGCGCTACTGGATCGGAGGGACGATTTTCGGGATGGGGTGGGCGCTCCTCGGCGCCTGCCCGGGCCCCATCTTCACCCTCATCGGGAGCGGGGTCACGGTGATGGTCGCCGCGCTCTTCGCTGCGATGGCGGGGACGTGGGCGTATGCGGTGCTTCAGCACCGGCTGCCGCACTAAAGTCCGCCGTCCTTCCCGACACACCGGGCGCGAGTATACGTATACATCCTCGACGTCGCCCTGGTCGGGCTCCCGTCGCAGCGCGCACACCCACACAACTCCTGAAGGAGCTACGGTAACGACCGATGTTCACAAGACTCGAAAGTTTCCTCGGCGCATGGACCTACGAAGCCGCCTCCACGCAGCGCATCCTCGATGCCCTCACCGATGAGTCACTCGAACAGGCGGTGGCGCCGGGCCATCGCACCGTTCGTCGTCTCGCCTGGCACATCGCGCAGACGCTCCCCGAGATGATGGGAAAGACGGGGCTCGCGGTGTCGGGACTCGGCGAGCATGACCCGCCTCCAGCCACGGCCCAGGAGATCGCGGAGGCCTACAAGACCGCCGCCTCCTCGCTCGAGAAGGAGCTTCGCGCGAATTGGACCGACGCGACGCTCGGGGAGAAGGACGACATGTACGGGTTTCAGTGGACGCGCGGAGAGACGCTCGGCGTCCTCCTGATCCACCAGGCCCACCACCGCGGACAGCTGACAGTCCTCATGCGCCAGGCCGGACTCGTCGTTCCGGGCATTGTCGGTCCGAACAAAGAGGACTGGGCGCAGTGGGGGATGCAGCCGCCAGAGGTTTGAAGTATACTAGTATGTTATACTAGTCACCATGATGCATTCCCGGGCCGGAGCCCGAACATGGCCGGAAAACGACCCGACCGCGTGCGCGAGCAGGTCGTCGTTTACCTGGACGCACGCGACCGACAACTCCTCGAGGAGATGGCTGAGAGCTCGGGTCTTCCCCGGACCGAGCTTTTTCGGCGGGGGCTCCGTCGCCTTGCGGCCGAGATCCTTGCAGCGAAGCAGCCCGGGTCGTCTCTCGCTCACCTCGTGGACACCGCCGCCGAAGACGACTTCCCGCCCGACGTCTCCACTGAGCACGACCGCTACCTCTACGGCGGGGGATACGAGGCCTCGGGTGCGGGCCTTCGTTGACACGAGTGCCCTCCTCGCGCTGAGCCGGCGAAAGGACCAGCACCACGAAGACGCGGTGGAGGTCGCCCGCTCCCCGGCCGCTGCCGGGCTCCGATTCGTAGGGACGACCCTGGTCCTCGGCGAGCTCCACGCCCACCTCCTTCACCTGCGCGGGCCTGCGGAAGCCCGGATCGCGCTCTCGGCACTTCTCGGTGATCCGATCCACGAGTGGGTCGAGGTGACCGCGGAACTTGTGTCGGAGGCGGCGAACCGGTGGTTGGAGCGTTTCGCCGACCAACCCTTTTCTCTGGTGGACGCGGTAAGCTTCGAGGTGATGCGCCGGGAGAAACTCACTCACGCCTTCGCCTTCGACCGTCACTTCGAGGTGGCCGGCTTCACGCTGCTTCGCTGAGCGGCCCCGCAGCGACCTTCCCCCCGCTTGACCCTTCCGGAACTCCCGCTATCTTTCCGTGTGTTACTTGTAGTAACAAGTAAGTACAATAAGAAATAACCAAACAAGCACAACGATTTCTGGGAGAGGCATCCCATGCCGGAATCTCTGCTGGCCCCCTGGCCCTGGTACGTCACGGGGCCCCTGATCGGACTCATCGTCCCTCTCCTCCTCCTCTTCGGGGGAAAGGTCTTCGGGATCTCCTCGAACCTCCGCCACCTTTGCGCGGCCGTCCCGGCGCCCTCGAGCTGGAAACCGGACTTCCTCCGGTACGATTGGAGGCACGCGGGGCTCTGGAATCTCGTCTTCGTGCTCGGGGTTGGGCTGGGCGGCTTCCTCGCCGTGACCCTCTTCGGCACTCCCGCGGCGGCGGCCTCGATCTCGGAGGCGACCCGAGCCGACCTCTCGGCCCTCGGGATTCAGGACTTCACCGGGCTGATCCCGGCCGAGCTCTTCAGCTGGGCCGCGCTCGCCACTCCCGCGGGGCTGCTCGCGATCGTCGCGGGTGGCTTTCTGGTCGGTCTCGGCGCGCGTTGGGCGGGCGGGTGCACGAGCGGGCATGCGATTTCGGGGCTGGCGAACCTCCAGCTCCCTTCGCTGGTCGCCGTGCTCGGCTTCTTCGCGGGAGGACTTCTCGTCACGCACGCCGTCCTTCCCCTCCTCCTTCCCGTACTCCTCGGAGCGAACCCATGACGACGCTGGATTTCCTCGTCCCCGAATGTGAGGACGTCGAACAGGTCACACGGGCTCTTCGGGAGAAGGCGCTCTTCGAGGGGAACCAGCCGCTCGCGCTACTGGGGTACCTCCTCCTCGGCGCCGTTCTCGGCCTCCTCTTCGTCCAGGCCGAGGTGGTGTCCTGGTTTCGGATTCAGGAGATGTTCCGGTTCCAGAGCTTCCACATGTACGGGATCATCGGGACGGCGGTCGCGACCGCGGCGCTTTCCCTTCAGGTGATCAAGCGGCTGAAGCTCACGACCTTACACGGAGAGCCGATCGAGATCGAGCCCAAGCAGTGGGCCGGAAATCGCATTCCCGGCGCGCGCTACTGGGTGGGGGGTACCCTCTTCGGAATGGGATGGGCGCTCCTCGGGGCGTGCCCCGGTCCGGTCTTCGCCCTGATCGGGAGTGGGGTGACGGTGATGGCGGTGGCCCTGGCCTCCGCGGTGGCGGGGACCTGGACCTACGCCGCGCTTCGCCCTCTGCTTCCGCACTGACGACTTTTGTTCATGCAGGCTTAACCGGAGACGCCCATGCTTTTTCGCCAATTCTTCGATCCGAAGCTCGCCCAGTATGCCTACCTCGTCGGGTGTCAGCAGACGGGGGAAGCGCTGATCATCGACCCGGAGCGCGATATCGACCGCTACGTCGAAGAGGCGGAGGGTGACGGACTTCGCATCACCGCCGTGGCTGAGACGCATATCCACGCGGACTTCCTCTCCGGCGCCCGCGAGTTTGCGGAGCGATTCGGGGCCAAGCTCTATCTCTCGGATGAAGGGGGCGCGGATTGGGGAAGTGATTGGGCGCGACAACCGGAATACGATGCGACCTTCCTCAAGCACGGCGACACCTTCAAGGTCGGAAGGATCGAAATCCGGGCGATCCACACCCCGGGGCACACCCCCGAGCACCTGAGCTACACGATCACGGACCGGGGTGGGGGCGCGGATACGCCGATCGGGGTCGTCTCCGGGGACTTCGTCTTCGTGGGAGACCTGGGGCGCCCGGACCTCCTCGAACAGGCGGCGGGGATGCATGGGGTGCAGGAGCCCTCGGCGCGGCAGCTCTTTCATTCGCTCTCCCGGTTCACCGAGCTGGAGGACTATCTCCAGGTCTGGCCCGCGCACGGCGCTGGCTCCACCTGCGGACGTGCGCTGGGCGCCGTTCCCCAGTCCACGGTCGGTTACGAAAAGCGCTACAACGCCTCGCTCGCCGCCGCGGAGGCGGGGGAGGACGCCTTCGTGGACGCGATCCTCGCGGGGCAGCCCGATCCGCAGACTTACTTCGCCCGGATGAAGCGGCAGAACAACCAGGGAGTCCCCCTTCTGGGCGAGCTCCCGAGCCCGCGGAAGCTCTCGATCGTCGAGCTCGAGCGCGTGATCGAGGAGGCCAAGCTCCTTCCCCTGGACACGCGCCTCGACCGCGCCGCCTTCATGGCGCGTCACCTCCCGGGGGCGCTCTTCACTCCGCTGAACAAGAGCTTCAACACCTTCGTGGGCTCGCTCGTCGAGGACGAGACGTCGCCGATTCTCCTCATCGTGGCGGAAGCGGACGTCGAGGAGGCGGTGCGGGATCTCGTCCGGATCGGCTACGACAACGTCGAGGCCTATATCACTCCGGAGACGCTCGCCCGTTATTTCGACCGCGGGGGCGAGAGCGAGGCGATCGAGCGGATCGCCTTCGCGGACGTCGCGGAGCTCGTGGACCGGGACGACGTGGCGATCGTGGACGCGCGTTTCACCTCGGAGTTCGTGTCCGGCCACATCCCGGGAGCGGTGAGCGCGCCCTATACGCGGCTTCCTTCGATGGTGAAGGGCCGGATTCCTCGCGGGAAGACGCTCGCCGTCCACTGCTCGGTGGGCGCGCGCTCGGGGCCGGCGGCCTCCTTCCTGGCCCGTGAGGGGTTCCAGGTGACCTTCGTGGACGGGCCGATCGCGAGCTGGCTCAAGGTCGGCGAGCTCGTGACGGACGCGGCCGGGGTCCAGGCGTGACGCTCGAGCTCGAGCGGTATGACCGGGCCCACCTCCGGGACGACCTCTCCGCCGGGCTCACCGTGGGGGTCATGCTCATCCCCCAGGGGATGGCGTACGCGCTGATCGCGGGGATGCCCCCGATCTACGGGCTCTATGCCTCACTCGTCCCGCTCGTCGTGTACGCGCTCCTCGGGACGTCGCGCCAGCTCGCGGTGGGGCCGGTCGCGATGGTGTCGCTTCTCGTCGCCGCGGGGGTGGGGCCCCTCGCGGACGGGGACCCCGCACGTTACGTTCAGCTCGCGCTCCTGCTCGCGCTCATGGTCGGAGTGCTCCAGCTCGGGATGGGGCTCCTCCGCTTCGGCTTCCTCACGAACTTCCTCTCCCATCCGGTGCTCGCCGGGTTCACGAGCGCGGCGGCGATCGTGATCGGGGCGAGCCAGCTCCGCCACCTCGTCGGTGTGAACCTCCCGAGCTCCGAGCGGGTGCAAGAGATCCTCATCTCGCTCGCGGGGGAGATCGGCGCGGTTCATCCGTTGACGCTCGCCGTGGGCGCGGCGGCGATCGTCCTTCTCGTCGCGCTTCGGGCGTGGCGGCCGACCTTTCCCGCCGCCCTCGCCGTCGTCGCGCTCTTCACGGCCGCGGCCTGGTTCTTCGGCATGGAAGGCCGGGGGCTTCGGGTGCTGGGCGAAGTCCCGGGCGGACTCCCGCTTCCGACCTTTCCGGCCATGGACCTCGCCGCGGTCGTCGCGCTTCTTCCCGTGGCGCTCACGATCTCTCTGGTCGGCTTCATGGAATCCATCGCGGTCGCGAAGGCATACGCCACGAAACACGGCTACGAGGTGGACGCGAACCGGGAGCTCGTCGCGCTCGGCGCGGCGAACCTGGTGGGTGGAATCTTCCGCGCTTTCCCCACGACGGGCGGGTTCGCGCGGACGGCGGTGAACGACCAGGCCGGAGCGCGGACGACCCTCGCCTCCATCTTCGCGGCGGTCGTCATCGCCCTCACGCTGCTCTTCCTGACCGGGCTCTTCGAGACGCTCCCGAACGCCGTCCTCGCCGCGATCGTGATCGTGGCGATCGCGAGCCTTTTCAACTGGAGGGAGGCGGTTCATCTCTGGCGGGTGGACCGCCGCGACTTCGCGATGATGGCGATCACCTTCGCGACGACGCTCCTCCTCGGGATCGAGCAGGGAATCCTCGTCGGGGTCCTCGCCTCGCTCGCGGCGCTCGTCTACGAGACCTCGCGCCCGCACTCCGCGATCCTCGGTCGGCTCCCGGGAACGGGGACGTTCAGGAACCTCACCCGCTTCCCCGATGCAGAAAGGATCCAGGGCGTCGTCGTGTACCGGATGGACGCGACGCTCTGCTTCGCGAACGTCGAATTCCTGCGGGACGAGGTACGGAGGCTCGCCGAAGCAGAGCCGAGGCCGCGTGCCTTCGTCTTCGACTTCCACGCCGTGAACGGGGTGGATTCGACCGGGCTCCACCACCTCGAAGGGATCATGGAGCACCTGAAGGGGCTCGGCGTCGAGCCGTACTTCGCCGGGGTAAAGGGGCCGGTGATGGATCGCTTCCGGCGCGCGGGGCTACGGGAGAAGGTCGGCGCCGACCGCTTCTTCTTCGAGGACAGCGAGGCGGTCGAGGCGGCGCAACGAGCTCAGCTCGCGCCCGACCCCGCTTGGAAGACCGGCTCGAACTCGCGGAGTGGCATCCCCTCGGACTCTGAACCCGCCGAACCCGCCGCGCCCACCCGCTCGGGGTCACGCGCCACCTCGAGCTCGTAGGCGATCCGGTCGCTTCGGTAGAAGCGCCGCTGGAAGTAGATCGCCTTTGCCCCGAGGGTCCGGCTCGTGCGCTCGATGAGGAGGAGGGGTGCGCCCGGAGCGACATCGAGGGGACCCGCCAATGCATCGTCCGCAACCGTAGCCGAGATGCGGAGCCGCGCCGAGAGGGCGGCGATCCCGTACTCCTTTTCGAGCACCTGGTAAAGCGTGTCCCCCGCGAGGTCGTGCCCTTCCAGGAGCTGCGCGTAATACGGAGGGAGCCAGGTGCGGTCGAGCGCGACCGGCTCGCCGTCTCCGAGGCGGATGCGATCCAATCGAATGACGGGGCTTCCCGGTGCGACGCCCAGGTGCTCCGCCACCGGAACGGGGCAGGGTTCGTTCGCCTGATGAAGAACCCGCGACGACGCCTCCATTCCCGCGCGCCGCATGTCCTCCGCGAAGTCGGTGAGCCGGACGAGTCCCCCGGGCACGCGCCGCTCGCAGACGAAGGAACCGAGTCCCTGCCGGCGATACACGGCACCGTCCGCTTCGAGCGTCTGGAGTGCTCGGCGTACCGTGACGCGGCTGACCCCGAACCGGTCGCAGAGCTCGTGTTCGGAGGGGAGCTGCGCGTGAGGTTCGAGGGCGCCGGAATCGATCTTCTTCCGGAGGCAGGAGGAGATCTGCTCGTGAAGCGGGATCCCGGAGCGGAGGGCCTCGAACATATAAGAAATCTAGTTGTAAGTACGTGTCGATACAAGCGTTTCAGCTGAAACGTCGTTCCGACGGGTTCAGGACGAGCGATGAGATGATCGCTCTGGTCGTCGTTCCTGGTGGACGATCGAGCGTTGAGCTTCGTCGGTGCGCCCGGCACGCGGCTTCGGTCAAAAGAGCCGCTCGTCCCAACGAACGTCGAAGGGGTCGGCGACGAGAATCCGGCCGGCGTCGGGATGGAGCGGATTGACCATCACGATTCGACCGACGGGGCGCGAAGGGACCGCGGGGACGACGAGCACCGCGCTACGCCGTTCGGCGAGCCACTGGTCTCCGAACGCGCGGGCTTCGGGGGACCCTTTCGCCTCCCAGCCGGGAAGGGACTCGGGCTCCAGCGGTTCGATAAGGTCCTCCGGGATGTCGAGCCGCGTTGCGTGGTGGGCACCGGGGAGAGTCCGCGGGCGAAGGGCGTGTGCGAGGATCTCGAGGAGTGCGCCCGCGAAGCTGTCCGCTCCGTAGATGACTCCACGGCCGGGTGAATTCCACCGGCCACCCATTCGCATGGCGCCGGCTCCGTCGTACACCGGATGACGCTTCTTAGCGACGCGCCACGCGACGGCCATCAGACGGGAAGCGAATATTCCATCTGGTAGAGAAGCTCCTCCACCTGGCGCGCACCGAGCTCGCTCCTCGAGAGCTCCACGGGGCGTGTCCCGCCGAGGGAGGGCTGGACTCCGAAGAGGAATTCCCGTGAGCGCTCGGGATCCTCCCAGACTTCGTTCGACAGGGCGACGATCCGTGCCAGACGCTCGAGCCGCTGGCTTTCTTCGACGTTGAGGAGACGGTGACGCCGGAGGAGAGTCGTTTTGGGGACGATCCCGTACAGCAGTTCGTTTGCGTCGCGTCCCTTGCCGGCCGCCGCCTCCACCGCCCGACGCAGCGACTCCACGGGAAGGCCGGCCTCGACGACCTCCCTCAGGTCGTTCACCGATCGGACGCGCCGGCGCAGGACCCTTTCTCCGCCCAGGATGCGGGCGACATCGGATGCTTTGATGGTCATGGTCTCCTCGCGGCCATATGGATCAAATGTACGATCCACATGGACCCGAGGCTAGGCGTTTGCCCATGCCGGTGTACTGGGGTGCAGCGTCATGCGGAACGAGGCGTCGAGGTTGTCGCGGGTGCCCGGGCGCCGGAATGGCGGAAGGGGTCAGTTCAGCACCCCCGCGAGTAATACCAGGCCGTCGGCTGACCGGTGGGTCCGAAGGCGGGAATCCAACCGGAGAGCCCGAGGCGCCTCTCACCCGCTTCGCACGGGTTCACGGAGAGGACGTTGACCCGGAACCAGAGCGTACCGCCCACGGTCGTGCTTTCGATCACCTCGGCGGCATACTCCTCTCGTTCCGCGCTCACCTTGTTGGAGCTGCGCGCCGGGATCCCCGCGCCCAAATCGGGCCAGACGTGGCCGCTCCATTCCCCCGTGAGGTAGTTCAGGCGATTGACCACGAGCTCCCCGTAAGGGAACCAGGTGCCTGCGTCGTCCGGGGCCACCCAACCGAAACGACCGTCGGCGAGGCGGATGCGGGTCCAACCTTCCGCCCGCGCGAAGGCGACCGCCGCTCCGACCTCGTAGCCCACCTCGCGGGACTCGACCTCATCGTACGAGGCGACCGTGGCGAGGAGCGGACTTTCCACATCGCGGCCCTCGCGAACGGGGACGGTGCCTCCGTGCGCGAGGTTGTCCAGGTCGAGCATGCCGACGAGGGTCGCGTTCTCGGGGTCCGACTCGTCCGGATAGTTCGCCGAGAACGCGCGCAGCACGTCCATCCCGGAGAGGGTGTCGAGTTGGGAGGCGACGAAGGCGCCCGGCACATCGTCGAATCCCTGCGGGTTCGCGCCCGAGGCCGAAACGTAGGCCCGGGATCCGGTGCAGCCATCCACGCGGAGGGTGCTCGGCGACGCGGAGTCCGGCGCGGCGAAGACGACGTAAACGGCGCCGGTTTCGAGTGGGAGTGCGCATTCCGGGGGAAACACTTCGGACACATACTCCACGCCGTCGTCGACTCGAAGTGGATTCGGGCGGCTCGCCCAGGCCTTCCACGGCGTCTCGACGACGGTCATGCGCAGAACCCGCGTGGTTCCGCGCGCCACACTCGCCTCCAACCGAGCGAAGGCCACCTCATCGGCGGCCGCGTAGAATTCGGCTAGGGTCTGCGCCGGCGGTGCGCACTCAAGCGCCGTTTCGGTTCCTCCCAATGGGGGTTGCCCGACTTCGCATCCGCCCAGGGCGGTGAGCAAGAGCCAGGCGGCGACCGATGTCATGAGCGAATTCCCGCCAGAATTCCGAGGAAGGCCGCACCGACGAGTATCGCCACCGGCCCGAAGATGAGTGGCCCGATCACGAGCTCGATCCCGTGCGGAAATCCGGGAAAACTTCTTCCGGGAAGGAACAGGGGCCAAACTTCGAAGTTTGCCCAGGCGAGCACGATGAGGAGCGCCCCGAGGCCGCCCCACCCCGCCGCTTGGATCCACTCGGCCTGCGGCCAGAGCCGCCGCGCCAGGAAGATGCCGCCGAGAAGGAGGAGGGCGGGGAAGAGCCCGAGGAGCCCCGTCGTGACGGGGCTCGGGCGCCCGCCGAAGCTCTGCTCGAGGAGTGCCTCGACGGACCCCACCGGACCGAGCCCCGAAGCGAACGCCGCCACGAAGTACACGACCGCGGGGAGCAAGACCGGCGCAAGGAGGGCGGCCAGGACGAACCCGGGACGGATCTGTCTCGACATCGCATGCCTCGGACAAGAAGGAAGCGATGGGTAAGGTTTCGGTGCGAATCCCGTGACCCTCGCCACAGAGTGGGCATCGCGGGGGTACGGGACAAGGCGTACCATGAGCAAGTCCTCCACATGAGGTGAACCCATGGACAATGACGATCTCCCGGTCGGCCGACTCCTTTCTCGCCGCGAAGCGCTCCGTGTCCTGGGTGGGATCTCCTTCGTTCCTCTCGCCGGGAGCGCCGCGCGTCCCGACTCGCCTCGCGGAGATGCGTCGTCCCTCTGGATCGCCCCGGAACGGACCTCCCGGAGCGTAGCCGCCCGTTCGGCCGCCCTCGGACAACAGATGTGCGTGGTCCGCCCCGCCCAGACGCTTGGACCGTACTACGTGGACCACCTCCTCGACCGGAACGACATCCGAACGGATCCCCCCGGGTCCGAGATGACCCCTGGAATCCCGCTCGAGCTGACGATGAACGTGAGCCGGATCGCCGGGAGCGAGTGCATCCCCTACGAGGGCGCGATCGTGGATCTCTGGCAGTGCGACGCCGCCGGGATCTATTCGGGAGTGAATGATCCGCGGTTCAACACCGTAGGACAGAGGTGGCTGCGCGGATTCCAGGCGGCGGATGCGCGCGGCCAGGTGCATTTCACGACGATTTACCCGGGGTGGTATCGGGGGCGGACGGTGCACATCCACTTCAAGGTGCGGACGGGGACGGAGGCGGGGGCGCGGGAGTTCGTCTCCCAGCTCTACTTCGACGACAGCTTCACGGACCGGGTCTTTGCCCGCGCACCCTATTCGGCGCAAGCGGGGCAGCGGGCGCGAAACGAGGGCGATAACATCTTCCGAAACAGCGGGGGAAGCCAGCTGATGCTCGACGTCGCGGAAGCCGGTGAAGGATTCCGGGCCACATTCAATCTGGGCGTGCAGATTTGACGATGGATCTCACAATCGAAAAACGCCGAATCCGATGACCCCATTTTTTGTCGTTGGGGCAGCCCTCATCCTCTGGGGCGTCTTCGCCTTCAACCGGCTGATCCGACTTCGGACACAAATGTACGGCGCGTGGGCCGACATCGACGTCCAGCTCAAGCGCCGGCACGACCTCATCCCCCAGCTCGTGGCCGCGGTGAAAGCGTACGCGGGGCACGAGCGAGCGACGCTCGAGGCGGTGACCGCGCTCCGCGAGCAGGCGGTGGCGATCCAGAGTCCCGCCCGGCTGGGCGACGTCGAGGCCGCCCTCCAAGGCGCGCTCACCCGCCTCTTCGCGCTCAAAGAGGCATATCCCGACCTCAAGTCGAACGAGAACTTCCTTCAGCTTCAGCGGGACCTTGTCGAAGTCGAGGACCACCTCCAGTACGCGCGCCGCTTCTACAACGGCGCGGTCCGCGAGTATAACACGACGATCGGGCGCTTCCCCGACCTCGTGGTGGCCCGGGCTTTCATCTTCAAGCCGGCGGAATTCTTCCAGGCGGAAGAGGAGGAACGGCTGGCGCCGCGGGTGGAGATGTCCCCTTGAGGAGGACCGAAGTCGCGGCCGCCGCGGCCGGGCTCGTCCGCCCGGGACGCGCGCGCCGCGTCGCGGGTCCGGCACTTGCGCTCGCGGCCCTCCTGCTGGCCTTCCCCTTCGGCCCGCACCTCGCCGCCCAGGAGCGCATCCTCTCCTACGACAGTGAGATCGAGATCCTCCCGGACGGCTCGATGGAGGTCGAGGAGCGGATCATCGTGCGTGCCGAAGGGAATCAGATCCGCCGCGGAATCTACCGGGACTTCCCGACTCGCTACGAGGATCGTTACGGGAACCGGGTGCTGGTGGACTTCGAAGTCCTCGGCGTGGAGCGGAACGGCCGGCCCGAGCCTTGGTTCACCGAAGGCCTCAGCAACGGCGTCCGGCTGAACACGGGGAACGACGACTTCCTCACCATCCCGGCCGAGTACACCTTCACCCTCCGGTACCGGACCGATCGCCAGCTCGGGTTCTTCGAGAATTGGGACGAGCTCTACTGGAATGCGATCGGGACGGGATGGATCTTCCCGATCGAGAGAGGCGAGGTCGTCGTGCGCCTTCCGGAGGCGGTCTCCACGGAGGCGATGTCCGCGGAAGGCTACACCGGTCCCCAAGGGGCGCAGGGGAACGACTACGTCGCCGAGATCGTCGAGCCGGGAGTGGCGCGTTATCGGCTCACGGGGGGGCTGGGGCCGCGCGAGGGATTCACGATCGTCCTCACCTTTCCGAAGGGAGTGATCCCCGAGCCGACCCAGGTGGAGCGGGCGGAGCGATTTTTCTCCGACAACATCGGGGTGTTCGTCGCTCTCCTCGGGCTGCTCGGCTTCCTTCTCTTCACGATCTCGCGCTGGAGAAGGATCGGGCGGGACCCCGCGCCCGGGATCATCATCGCGCGTTACGAGCCTAGCCCGGGGTTTACACCCGGCGGCGTCCGGTACCAGACGCGGATGGGGTACGACGCGCGCTGCTTCTCCAGCGACGTGCTCGACCTCGCCGTGGCGGGCCACCTCGAGATCGCCCGCGAGAAGGGATTCTTCAAGGATGTCTGGAAGCTCCACCGGGCGCATGGTGGCGTCGCGGCAGAACTTCCCGCGAGCCAACGGAAGCTACTGAGTGGTCTCTTCCCCGGTGGAATGCCCACGATCACGCTGAAGGATACGAACGCCGCGGTGCTCTCGGCGGCACGGGAGGCGCACAAGAAGGAGCTGAATCGCTTCTACAGTCCAAAGTACTTCAAGCGGAACGGGGGAAGCCTCGCCATCGCGATGTTGATCGCGGTCGCATCGTCGGTCCTCGCGCTTATTCTTTCGGGCGGGTTCGGCATCCCGGTGATCATCCTGGCCGCAACCGTCATGGCGGTCGGCCTCCTCGCCTTCGGGCTAGCGATCAAGGCCCCCACCCCTGAGGGACGCAGGCTTCTGGACGAGATCGAGGGGCTGAAGCTCTACCTGAGCGTGGCGGAACGCGACGATCTGGCGCGGATTGAAGGTCCGGACGCGGAGGGGCCCGACGCGGAGGCGGCATCCGGCGCGAGCTGGGACGAGCGGGGAAGGGCACAGACCGCCCTGGCGGTCCCGCCCGTGGACGCGGACCGCTTCGAATCGCTCCTCCCCTACGCGGTGGCGCTCGGGGTGGAAGAGGCGTGGACGGAAAAGTTCACGGCCGCAGTGGGGGAGGCTGCCGCGACCGCCGCGACGCAGTCCATCGCATGGTACCACGGCCCGGGCCGGATCACGGACATGGGGGGATTCACGCAGTCGCTCGGGTCGAGCCTGAGCTCGACGATCTCGTCGGCCTCGAGCCCGCCGGGGAGCAGCTCGGGATCGGGGGGTGGAGGATCGTCGGGGGGCGGAGGTGGAGGTGGCGGGGGCGGAGGGCGTTAGAGCGCAGTCCGGGCTGTGACGGGGCCGCGCGGGTCACCCCGCGGGGCCGTCGAGCGACCGCCAGAGGTACCACGAGGCGATGGTCGCGTGCGGCGACCACCGCTTCCCGACCCGCGCCACGTACGCCGGCTTCGGCAGGCGCCGGAGCCCGTACGCCCTCTGCACGCCTTTCTGGATGCCGAGGTCCAGGATCGGAAGGATGTTGGGGCGGCCGAGCCGGAAGATCAGGAACATCTGCGCCGACCAGACCCCGATTCCTTTTACCTTCGTGAGCTCGGCGACGATTTCCGCGTCTTCCATTGCCGGGAGCGCGTCGAGGTGGAGGGAGCCGTCGCGGACTCGCGCGGCGAGATCCTTCACGTACTTCGTCTTCGAGCTCGAGAGCCCCACCGCCCGGAGCGCCTCGTCCTTCTGCGCAAGGACCGCTTCGGGCTCGAGCGATTCGCCGCAGAGGGCCCGCAGCCGCCCGAAGATGGTCGCGGCGGCCTTCGTCGAGAGCTGTTGGAAGACGATGGCGCGAGCGATGTGATGAAAGTGCGACGATTCCGCGACCGGTTGGAAGCGGCAGGGTCCGACCTCCGCGATGACTTTCGCCATCACGGGATCGGCGCGCTTCAGGTGTTGGAGGGCGGCCCCGTGGGTCATGCGCGCGGGACTGAAGCCGGGTGAAGCACGAGGCGCCGCCAGAGGGAGCCCCCATCGGATTCGGCAGCCGGGCCGGACGCCTTCCGGCTCCGACTCTTCGGTGTCGCCGTTCCCTGGCCCCGGGCGAAATCCTTGTCGCAGGTGAGGAGGGGGACGTCGAGGCGCACGGACGTGGCCGCGATGAGAAGGTCGGGGAGCGGAATGGAAGAGCCACGGGTTCGCGCGTGCGCACCCATCCTTCCCGCCCAGGTCGCGACGTCGCGGTCGGCGGCGACCACGGGGAGGGCGTCCAAAAAGAGAGAGAGGCGCTCGAGCCCCGCCTCTCCGCTCGCGCCGACGAGGAGCTCGGCGGCGGTGACCGCGCTCACGAGCGCGCGCCCCGCCTCGATTTCTTCCCGGGCGGCCCGCGCCACCGGTTCGAGCGCCGGCATGCCAACGCTCCGGATCAGAACCACGAGCGCGGAGGTGTCAAGAAGAGTGGCCACGTTCGGCGCGTCGGTGGGCGAGAAGGGCGTCGAGGTCCCAGGCGAGGTCCGATCCTTCCACGGACTCGAGGAGGCGCCGCAGCTCGATGCGCGAGACCGCCTCCTCGAGCGCGCGTGTGATCGCCTCGCGGTAGGTGGGAGCGTCTAGCGCCTCCTTGGCCCGCTCGAGGAGCTCTCGATCGAGGTCCACGGTCGTGCGAATATGCATGTGTGCCTCCTGTGTTATGCATCTCGTAAAGTAAGGATACATAACGCTCCGTGGCCGCGCCAGGGGGGGAATCACCCCACGCTCCCTCGAATACCATCCACCACGAACTGGGCTGCGAGCGCCGCGAGGATCACGCCGAGGACCCGGGTGATCACCGCTTCGATCCGCGGACCCACGAAGCGCATGAGGGGTGGGGCGAGAAGGAGCGAGACGAGGGTAAGCGCGAGGACGATGGCCATCGCCAGGAGGACGAGGGCGAACTCGACCGCGCCGTTCGCCCGTACGACGAGAAGCATCGTGCTCGCGATGCACCCCGGCCCCGCGATCATCGGGATCCCCATCGGGAAGACCGAGATGTCTTCCCACTCCCCTTCTGGCGTGCCTTTCGCGACCGCCTCCGCGCGCGCTTCCCGCCGCTGGGTTCGTTTCTCGAAAACCATCTCGAGCGCGATGAGGAAGAGCATGATTCCCCCCGCGATTCGGAATGCGTCCAGGCTGATCCCGAGGGCCCGCAGGAGGGGATCACCGACGCTCGCGAAGACGAGGATGATTCCCGCGGCGACGACGACGGACCGCACCGCCATCTGGCGGCGGAGGGGCTCCGGGACCCCTTGGGTCAGGGAAGCGAAGATCGGAGTGCATCCCGGGGGGTCGATCACCACGAAGTAGGTGACGAGCGCGGAGATGAAGAGCTCCATCGGTGGAGGCTACACGCGGAAGGGGGCGGGGGCAACGGCGGCGCGCGTGCGGACGCAGCACGCGGGCGGGGAGACTCGCGCGTCCACACGAAGGCTCGCTCTCCTCTCCCGGGCACACGAACGAGGTGGTTCTTCGCCCCGGGCAGGACCGCCTCTTCCTCTCGGCTGGAGACACGGAGCTCGTGGTCCTCGACATCTCCGACCCGGCGGCTCCGGAGCTCGAGGCTTCTTATGGGGGGGTGGCCGACAATCGCGCGGCCTGGGGGCTCGACGCGACGGGTAGCCGTGTCTACCTCGCGCACATCGCCTCACCCGCGATCCCCTTCGTGAGCGACTGGTCCGGAATCGTCGTTCTTTCCTATTGAGGAGGGGTCCCGTAACTTGACTCATGCCCTTTCCCGGTCGCCGGGGAGGGCGTTTCGCGCCAAGAAGAGGTCGCACGGCGGAAACCAGGAGGCACGATGTCACCCCGCCCCGCACGCGCGCCCGTCACATTCGCGGTTCTCGCTCTCGCTGCCGCTTCGTGCGAGGTCGCTCCCGCCGGTGAAGCGCCGTACACACCGTATGCCCCCGGCTACACGACGGTGAACGGCGTCGTCCAGCCCGTGAACGACCTCCCACACCCGTACACGACCATTCGGGCGTGGGGGACCCTTCCCGAGGGGCGAACCTGGGGCTCGGTGAGCGCGATCGAAGTGGACCGGGACGGGATGCACGTCTGGGTCGCGGAGCGTTGCGGGACGAACTCCTGCGCGGGATCGGAGGTGGATCCGATCGTCAAGCTCGATCCCGAGGGGAATCCCGTGCTGAGCTTCGGGGGCGGGATGTTCCAGTGGCCGCACGGGATGCACATAGACGAAGACGGAAACGTCTGGGTGACGGACGCGCGTGGATCACAGGACGGGACGAGCGGGCAGGCGGTCTACAAGTTCAGCCCCGAGGGGGAGCTCCTCCTGACGCTTGGAACCCCCGGGATGCGGGGCGACGGGACTGGACCCCTCCTCGCCGAGCCGAACGACGTGATCACCGCACCGAATGGGGACATCTTCGTCGCGGAGGCGCACGGCGGGCAGGGGCTCGACGCGCCAAACGAAAACACCGTCGCGCGGATCGCGAAGTTTTCCCCCGACGGCACCTACATCATGAGCTTCGGGAGTTTCGGGACGGGGCCGGGACAGTTCCGCACACCGCACGCGCTCGCCTTCGATTCGCGGGGGAGGCTCTTCGTCGCGGACCGCGGAAACGTGCGCCTCCAGATTTTCGACCAGGACGGCAATTTCCTGCAAGAGTGGCATCAGTTCAGCCGGATCAGCGGGCTCGCGATCACCGAGGACGACGTCCTGTACGCGATCGATTCCGAGTCGAGCCCGACGGCGAATCCGGGGTGGAGGAAGGGACTTCGGGTCGGGAGCGCCCGGACTGGGGAAGTCTGGTACTTCGTCCCCCATCACGAGTCGGCGACCCCTTCGGGGGGCGGCGGGTTCGGTTCGATGGGGGAGGGCGTGGCGGTGGATGCGGAGGGAAATGTGTACGGCGGAGAGGTGGGCCCCATTCAGGGGGTGACGAAGTTCGTCCCGACTCTCTTTCCCGTGGGACACTGACAGTGTCCTGGGAATCCTTGACCCGAGGGGGGCTTGGGCGAATGATGGGGACAGTTTCCGGGGTGATTTCCCTGACTCGTGACGGAGGCGTTTCGATGAAGGTCCATGGGCAACGGGTGGTGTCGCGTGGCGCGGGGGGGATGGGCGGCCTTTTCCTCTTCGCGGCCGCCCTGGCCGTGCCGGGCGGCCTGGGTGCGCAGTTCCTCGCCTCCGCGGGGCCCGCCGGTGGTGCGAGTGTCGCCAACGCGGGAGGAGCCGCCGCGGCGGACGTGACCTTCGCCCGCGACATCATGCCGATCCTCCAGGCGAAGTGTCAGCATTGCCACCGCTCGGGCGGGGTCGCTCCGATGGCCTTCGAGAGCTACGAGCAGGTTCGACCCTGGGCGCCCCTGATCAAGCACCGCACGGGAATTCGCGACCGGGCGGGCGCGATGCCCCCGTATTACCTCGAGCCGGGGATCGGCATCCAGCACTACAAGAACGACGAGCGGCTCACCACCGAGCAGGTCGAGATGATCGCCACCTGGGTGGACGCCGGGGCTCCGCTGGGGGATCCGGCGGACCTTCCCCCCGCCCGTGTTTGGGACGACTCCGGCGCATGGCGGATCGGGGAGCCCGACCTGGTCGTCCGGACGCAGGACTTCTTCATGGAGGCCGGGGCGCCGGACTGGTGGGGGGACATGGAGTCCATGCCCACCGGACTCGCCGAGGACCGGTACATTCGAGCGATCGAGATCCGTGAGGTCAACGACGTCGTGAGCCGCACCGCGGCCGACGGGACCTCCGTGGGCGGGCGGTGGATCATCCACCACATGATTTGGAGCACGCGCGTGATCGCCCCCGAGGGCGCGGACAGCACCGCGGCCGCGAACGGGGACGGCGACAACCAGGGCGGGGGCGGAGCGACTGGATGGCCAGTGCACGAGCTCGGCCGGAATCCCGACATCTTCGACCCGCGGGCGGGGCGGCTTCTTCGCGCCGGATCGAGCGTCGTGTCGAACTCGGTGCATCTCCACTCGAGCGGGCAGGACACCCGCGGGCACCTGGAGATCGGATTCTACTTCCACCCCGTGGGTTACGAGCCCGAGCTCCGGCGGGCGGGCGTCGGCATGGGAGACGCGCAGAACATCGATATTCGCGGAGGCGTCGAAGGGTATCAGGAGCTCCACTCCTTCACCGTCCTCGACGAGCACATCAAGATCACGACCTTCGAGCCGCACCTGCACGGGCCGGGCGCGCGGATGTGCCTCGAGGCGATCTGGGGGATGCAGATCGAGACGCTCGCTTGCGCCGGATACGATCACAACTGGGTCAAGCAGTATGCCTTCGACGACGATCACGCCCCCATCCTTCCGAAGGGGACGGTCCTCCACATCGTCGGTTACATGGACATGTCGGAGGATTCGCCGAACGTGCCGGATCCTCGGAATTGGCAGGGTTCGGGGAATCGCTCGATCACGAACATGTTCATCGACCTCGGGATGCGGGTCGGTCTCACCGACGAGCAGTTCGTGCAGGAGATGGCGGACCGGGTCGAGCGGCTCGGGCTTGGGGTGAACGACCATGTGATCGGGTGCCCGCTCTGCATGGCCAATCTTCCGCCCTTCCCGCCGGAAGAGCCCTCGGCCGACGCAGACGCCGACACGGACAACGACGACCGGCCCTAACCGCGTCATCGGCGGAGACGAGCGTGGGCGCAGCCCGAGTCGCGGCGAGGGTCCTGCGAGCAGCCCAGGGGCCGGCGCTTGCCGTATTGATCGCTGCTCCGGCGGCCGCGCAGGCGCCCGATGTCTCCGGCTGGGGCACCGGAGCGGTCGTGGCCCCGCTGGTGGACGCCGGGCGTCCCTGGGGGTGGGCCACCCGGGCCTTCATGGACGACCCGGACCGGGTCCTCTATAACACCGCGAAGGCGAAGCTCCTCTCCGGCGAGCAGATCTTCAGCCACACCATCTCCTCCTTCGACATCGAGCGGTACTGCGAGGAGGCCCCGCACTACGACTTCACCTGGTTCGAGATGCAACACAGCACGATGCGCTTCGACGAGGTGGAGGACATGATCGCCGCCTGTCCTCGCGTCGGCGCGACTCCTCTGATCCGGCTCCCCGACGCCCTGGAGGGAAGCGTCCAGAAGGCGATGGACATGGGGGCGCTCGGGATCATCGTGCCGACGATCGATGACGCGATCGAGGCGCGGGAGGCCGCTCGTTACGTGCGTTTCCCGCCGACCGGACGCCGGAGTAGTGGGGGTGGGCAGGGACAGGGGATCTGGACGCCCGTCGTCCCGCAGGGGCAGAATTTCCGAAACTCGATCAACGACAACATGCTCGTGATCGTGATGATCGAGACGATGGAGGGGGTGGAAAACGCCCTCGAGATCGCCTCGGTTCCGGGAGTGGACGGCGTTCTTCTCGGGAACGCCGACCTGTCGAGCTTCTCGGGCTTCCCGCAGAACACGCCGCCCTATCGCGACCTCCAGATCCTCACCCGGAACGCCACCTACCAGGCCGGGAAGTTCTGGGGGAATGCGGCCTTCCAGAACGCGACTGGGAATCCCCTCTCCGAGGAGTCCCGGTTACACCAGAACGGCCCTTCGAACGACGGATGGACGCGGCCCGGAGGGCGTGGGGGGGATTAGCCACTGCCGCTCCGGCCGCGGCCGTCCTTCAACGCAGCCCGAAGGCCGAAAGATTGCGGCGCGGGCGTCGAAGCCGGAGTTTGGAGCGGAGTCGGCTTCTCTTCGACATGGGCAACGGGAGACTTCAGATGCCATCCGTTCTTCGCTGCACGCTTTCACTCGCCGGGTTTCTCGCGGTCGCATCGGGAGCGGCGCTCAGCGCGCAGGCGCCCGCGGGCGGGGCGCTCCAATGCGACAATCCCGAGTTGAACATCGAGCTGGGCGCGTACCCGGGCCCCCTCGTCAGCCACACGGGGAACGCGGTCGAGCCGGTCAGCGGGCGCCCCTTCTTCCTCGACTTCCCCTGTGGGCTCGAACCCGGGGACGAGGTGACCTTCGTCTTCAACCTGCACGGGGGCGGGTCGCTCGGGAATTGGCAGCGTCATTACTTCCCGATCCACCATTTCAAGGACGAATACCGGCTGATCGTCGCGACGCCGGACGCGGGAGAGCCCGGTCCCGGCACATGGAATCCCGAGGTGGACGACGCCTATCTCCAGGGCGTTGTGGAGTTCGTGTACGGCATGTTCGAGGACCAGGAGATCACCTTCTGGTTCGCCGGGCATTCTTTCGGCGGGGCGACGACGCGCCGGCTGATCTGCACCGACTTTTACCAGGCGAGGAATCCGGTCGGGTTCCTGAGCCTCTCCGGAGGACGCGTCGGAAATCCCACGCTGGGCCGGGGAGGGGAGCCGCCGACGATTCCGGACTGCGAGTTCTCCCACATCTACACGGTGGGCGAATACGAAGCGACCGGCCAGAATCTCCCCGAGACCTCGCTCTGGGCGGCGCACTACCGCTGCGACGCGCGGGATCGTCAGTTCGACATCCTCGACACCGAGCCCGGCTACGTCTACGACAGCACGCGTCAGGATCCCGGGACCGACTCGTGGGGACGCCTCCCCCGGCCGGGGGTCACGGAGTGGTGGATCTATCCGAACTGCTCCGGGGGGCGCATCGTCGCCGATCTCGTCCGGATCGATAAGGGGCACACCGAGGGCCTCGAGCAGAACGTCGTCGAGCAGATTGTCCAGCTGATGATGGCGGCGCCAAGCCGGTAGGCTCGAGCTTCCAACTCCGGCACTTCGTCGGCAGGGGGGGGGGGGGGGGGGGGGGGGGGGGGGGGGGGGGGGGGGGGGGGGGGG
>JBBEBG010000010.1 GCA_040882465.1 Gemmatimonadota bacterium | reverse complement strand
CACTCGCTCCGCGCCGCCGACGCCCTGCAACTCGCGGCGGCCCTGATCTGGTCGGAGCGAACGGAAGGCACCGATCTCGTCACCTTCGACGAACGCCTCACGGTCGCGGCCCGGCTCGAGGGGCTGCGCGTTCTCCCGGGCTGAAGGCGCCTCTCAACCCCCCAACCGCACCCGCAGCCCGAACATCAGATGCGGGTAAGCGACAAAGCTCGAGGCGTCGTCTTCGATCTCCCGAATTTCCTCCTCCAGGTCCTCTTCGAGGTCCACCTGCCCGCCGGCCGGGCCCAGGATTCGGATCGAGGCCTTCGGTGCTCCCGTCAGCGCCGCGCCGAGCTCGAAATAGGGCTGCACGCGTCCGGTCACCTTCTGCCAACCGATTCCAAAATAGGGAGCCGTCTCACTTCCCCAGAACTTTCCCTCGATCTCCCCGATTTCTTCCGCGGAATATTTGCTGTCTCCGATTGCGACACTGTCGGAGGGAATTCCGTGAAGCGTCAGGCCGCCCGAGAAGTGTTCCACCCCGGCCGTGAGATGGAAGCTTCCGCCCCAGGGGAAGAAGTCCGCCATCAGGCGAATGATCGGCGACGGGAGCTCCGCGCTCCCCGTTACGTCGTGTTCGTCTTCGTCGATCTCGGGCTCGATCGGAATCCAGCTCACGCCGAGCCGGGCCCCAAGCCGCTCATGCAGGCGCGCGCCCAGCTCCCCGCCGATCCCCGAGGTGCCGATCGTCACCCCGACCGCCGGCGAGATTCCCAGAGGTCCGTCCTGGCCCTGGAGGAACCCGGGAGAAAGGATGAGGATTAGGGTGGGCAGCGCCACCTTCCAAGTTGCTCGGGAAAAATTCATGCTCGGCTCCGGCTCGGATGGATGAAAGTCTGGCGAAAGGCTCCGGGGCCTCCGTGACCGACGAGGGCCCGATCTTCCTCTACGACGGGGACTGCGGCGTTTGCACGAGGAGCGTGCGTTTCCTCCTCGCCCGCGACAAGGACCGGCGGACCGTCCGCTTCGCGAGTCTCCAGGGGGAGGTCGCCGCGCAGGTCGTCGGGCGCCACCCCGAGCTCGCGGGAGTGGACTCCATGGTCTGGTTGGATCCCCGAGCAGGCGCCAACCCTGAGCGGGTTCAATCGCGCTCGGGGGCGGTGATCGCCGCGGGCCTCTACCTCGGGGGTTTTTGGGGTGGGGTGGCGCGCCTCGGTCGGCTCATCCCACGACCTCTCCGCGACTGGGCGTACGACTTCTTCGCGCGTTATCGCCGAAGGATTCCCGGGATGCAGGAGGCCTGCACCCTCCCGACTCCGGAGGAGTCCGCCCGATTCCTCGATTGGTAGGGTCGCGGCACCTCGGCGGCGCGACGCCGAGGCGAAGGGCTCACGGGAATTCCCGCGCGCGCGCCTCCGCCCCCTTTCCCGCGCGCGGCCGCCGCATATGTTCGGAAACCCGTCCCTCATGATCCGCCGCGTCCAAAAAGCCTGAACGTCATGTCCCGACTTGCCTTCTTCGAGGAGCTCCGCTGGCGCGGGATGCTCCACGACGCGACCGAGGGCGCGGAGGAGGCCCTCACTGAGGGCGTCCAGACGGCGTACGCGGGGTTCGATCCGAGCGCAGCTTCCCTGCACGTTGGAAATCTCGTTCCGGTCATGGGGCTCGTGCATCTGCAACGCGCCGGCCACCGTCCGATCGCGCTCGTCGGCGGGGGGACGGGACTCATCGGAGACCCTTCCGGGAAGAGCGCCGAGCGCAAACTCCTCACCCTCGCGGAGACGGCCGCGAACGCCGAGGCGATCTACCGCCAGCTCGAGGCCTTCCTCGACTTCGATGGCGTGCCGAACCCTGCGCGCATGCGGAACAACCGCGACTGGCTGAGTCGGCTCGGGATGCTCGAGTTTCTCCGCGAGGTCGGGAAGCACTTCTCCGTGAACGCCATGCTCCGGAAGGACTCGGTGCGGCGTCGGCTCGAGGACGAGGCCTCGGGGATCAGCTACACCGAGTTCTCTTATCTCCTCCTCCAATCCTACGACTTCCTCCGCCTCTTCGAAGACGAGGGGTGCCGCTTCCAATTCGGGGGCGCCGACCAATGGGGGAACATCACCGGAGGAATCGATCTCGTGCGCCGGGTCACGGGGGAAAGGGCCTACGGCGTCGTCTTCCCGCTCATCACCACCGCCTCCGGAGCGAAGTTCGGGAAGACGGAAGAGGGTGCCGTCTGGCTCGATCCGGCACGCACTTCCCCGTACAAGTTCTACCAGTACTGGCTGAACACCGAGGATGCGGACGCCGGGCGAAACCTCCGCTTTTTCACTCTCCTCTCGCGGGAGGAGATCGAGGCGCTGGAGCGGATCGCCGGAGAGCGACCCGATGCGCGCGAAGCCCAGGAGCGGCTCGCCGCGGAAGTGACGCGTACCGTACACGGGGAAGACGCCGTCGCCCGCGTGCGGAAGGCCTCGCAGGTTCTCTTCGGTGGGGAAGTGCAGGGGCTCTCTCCGGAAGAGGTCGAGGAGATCTTCGCCGATGTCCCTTCGAGCATGCTTTCCAAGGAACGACTGTCCGGTGAAGGAGTCGAGCTCGTCGTCCTTCTCGCCGAGACCGGGGTCGCCACTTCGCGTGGGGACGCCCGTCGCGCGCTGGAGCAGGGGGGAATCTACCTGAACGGAGAGCGGGTCACCGATCCGCACCGCACGCTCGTTTCGGCGGACCCGCTGCACGGGCGCTTCCTCTTGTTCCGGCGCGGGAAAAAGAGCTACCACCTCGCGCGAGTGGAGGGGTAATCGCTCCAGCGCAGTCGGGCTGATCGCGAGGGGCGAACGCGTTTTTCGCGCTCCTATATGATCCCCACACTCCAGGAGAACGCAGCGCCGTATTTCGCCTTGAGCTGCGGTCCGTCCAGGTTCTGATGCACCGGAAGGAGGAACTCCGCCCGGATCAAATTGCGGCGGAGGGGGCCCTCTGCGAAGCGGATGTTGATTCCGATCGGAAGCTCGATGCGCGTCCCCCCCTGGAGCTCCGGGTGGGCCATCGGACTGCTCAGGTGGTCCACGTCGGGATCGAAGCCCTCGATGCTCCCCGTCTTCCGGAAGTGGATGCGCACCGAGCCGCTCACCCAGTCGGTGAAGCGGTACGCCATCCAGAGACTTCCTTCGAAGCCGCCCCCGCGAGTCCACCCCCGGTCGTTTTCCCCGATGGGGATCCGCGCATGCCCCCGGATTCCGACCGTCCCGGCCTCGTTTTCCGCCACGAAGGCCGCGCCCGGGAGGAGGACCAGGGTGCCGTCTCCGGGTTGAAGCGGATAAGGAAGGAGCTGGTCCGCGAAAGGCGCATTCGGGAGCTGGCCGATCTCCTCCACGCTCCCGGTCGGGACGGCGGCGCCGATCGAGAGGTGCGCCCGATAGGGCCAGGCCTGGTGCAACGCGTAAAGCAGATGAAACTCGATGTCTCCGAGGCCGGAGGCCGAAGGGGATCCCACGAGATTTTCGGTGGCCAACTCGGCGGAGTTCGAGACGAAGGGGACGCGGACCGATGCGCCGAGCCAATCCAGAAGTCCGACGCGTGCCTCGAACTCGTGCCGCTGACGGGACATCGAGAGCGGGACCATGTCGAAAGCCGGCCACTGTGGTGTCCCGCTCAGGACGAGGATGGGAGGAATCTCGTCGGTCTCGAAGAGGAGATCTTCGTAGCTCATCACACGGAAGGTGTACGAGACTTCGATCCCCCCCTGGGAGAGGAAGGCATCTTCGGAGATCCCTGCCGGGGCCCGGGCATCGGGACGCGGCATCCAGTCTTCCACGGGAAGCTGGGCCGACGCGGATCCGGTGCAGGCCAACAGGCCGATGGACAGGAGGAACATCACCGTCGGGCGCGAACGCGGCATGAAGCTCTTCTCCTCTGAACTCGTCCTCGGGGAATCCGGGGCTCGGGGAGCCGGCGGCCAGCCAAATCTATCCATTACCGTCCAAATGCGAAACATCTGTTTATAAGGGACGCGAAAGTCCGAATTGCCCCGTCGGAACCTGCAAGCCCCGGGCCAGTAGCCCGGATGCAAGTCCGTGGCTAGCTTAGAGAACACACCATTTCAGGGCACGGATATGCACGATCGAAAGCCATTCATTTACGGGGGTGCCCTCCTCGCGGTCGTCGTGCTGGCCGTGGGCGTCCTCTGGTACCGGTCTCAAGAAGCCCCTTTGGCCGCTGCGGCGGGGGCCCCGGCCGGAACTCTTTTCGGAGCCTCGGGGCCCGCGGATCCGGCGATGTCGCCGATTTCGCTGGAGCGCACCGAGGCCATCCCGATGACGGTTTACCTGACCCCGACCTGTGGCTGCTGCGCCGGGTGGGTCGAGCACCTGGCCCAACACGGGTTCGAAGCGGAGCTCCATTACATGAGTGACGCGGAGCTCGGGGCGAAAAAAGGGGAGCTTGGGATCAGTCCTGAGCTCTCCTCCTGCCATAGCGCGGTCGTGAACGGGTACGTCGTCGAGGGACATGTGCCGGGAGAGGTCATCCGTCAGCTCCTCGCCGAAGCGCCCGCCGCGCGCGGGATCACGGCGCCGGGGATGCCGGTGGGTTCGCCGGGGATGGAGGTGGACGGGATCGTACAGCCCTACGACGTCCTCCTCTTCACCTCCGACGGCCGGACCCGGGTCTACTCCCAGCAAGGCCGGAACTAACCCCGCATGGCCGGTCCGCTCGTGGGCGTCGTCATGGGGTCCCGGTCGGATTGGGAGACGATGTCACACGCCGCCGAGACCCTCTCGGCGCTCGAGATCCCGCACGAATCCCGGATCGTCTCCGCGCACCGAACCCCCGACCTTCTCTTCGAATACGCCTCGACCGCCGAGTCGAGGGGGCTCAAGGTGATCGTCGCGGGCGCGGGAGGCGCCGCCCACCTCCCCGGGATGCTCGCGAGCAAATCGATCCTTCCGGTCCTCGGCGTTCCGGTGCAGTCGCGCGCGCTCCAGGGGCTCGACTCGCTCCTTTCGATCGTGCAGATGCCCGGGGGAATCCCGGTGGGAGTGCTCGCCATCGGCCGCGCCGGCGCGATCAACGCAGCCCTCCTCGCCGCGGGAATTCTCGCCACGGCAGACGCGGGGATCCGTGAGCGGCTTCGCGCCTACCGCGCCGTGCGGACCGAAGCGGTGCTGCGGGATCCGGATCCGACCCTTCCGCCTCCGTGAGCGTCGGGAGGACACCGCCCCCCTCTTCGCCCTGGAGTCGCACCGTCGGGGTCATCGGGGGCGGACAACTCGGCCGGATGCTCGCGCTAGCGGGCATTCGTCTCGGCCTTCGCTTTCGTTTCCTCGATCCGAACCCCGATCCTCCCGTGCGCGAGCTCGGCACCGTCGTGCGCGCCGCCTACGACGACCCGGAGGTCCTCGAGGCCTTCGGTGAAGGGCTCGACGTCATCACGTACGAGTTCGAAAACGTCCCCGCCGGGGCGGCGAAGCGCCTCGCCTCGATGGCGCTCGTCCTTCCGCCTCCCGCCGCGCTCGAGATGACGCAGGACCGGCTGGCGGAAAAGGAAGCGTTCCGGCGACTCGGGATCCCGACGCCCCCCTTCGCGGCCGTGGATGGATTCGCGGAGCTGGAGGGAGCGGTCCGCGAGCTCGGGTTCCCGGTCGTCCTCAAGACGCGGCGGTTCGGCTACGACGGGAAGGGGCAGCGCGTCCTGCGCGCGGAGCCGGAAGTGACGCCGGCATGGGAGGCCCTCGGCGGCGTTCCCCTCCTCGCGGAGGGATTCGTCTCCTTCGAGCGCGAGCTCTCCATTCTCGGCGTCCGTGGTCGGGAGGGTGAGACCCTCTTTTACCCGCTCGTCGAAAACGTGCATCGGGAGGGCATCCTCCGGACGTCGCGTGCTCCGGCGGAACGGCTCGCCGAAGGACGCCAACAAGAAGCCGAGGAGATCGCTGCGCGGATTCTGGACGAGCTCGACTATGTGGGAGTCCTCGCGGTCGAGCTCTTCGACACCTCGAAGGGACTTCTCGCGAACGAAATCGCGCCTCGCGTGCACAACTCGGGGCACTGGACACAAGACGGCGCGGCGACCAGCCAGTTCGAGAATCACCTCCGCGCCATCCTCGGGCTCCCGCTGGGGAGTCCGGAGCCGCGGGGTTGGTCGGGGATGGTGAATCTACTCGGGACCATGCCTGAACCCGCCGCCCTCCTCGCCCTCCCCGGGACCCATCTCCACCTCTACGACAAGCCGCCCGCTCCCGGCCGAAAGCTCGGCCACGTGAACGTCGTGGCCGCATCCCCGGGGGAACGGGAACGGAAGATCGCTCTGGTGGAAGAAGTGCTGCGCGGCTGACTTCTTACGCCGCGCAGGCCTCGCAGAGGCCGTAGAGGACGAACTCGTGGCTCTCGAGCCGGAAGCCGTCGGGAGTCACGGACCGGAGGTTTCCGGGGCACCCGTCCACCTCGTACACCCGGTCACAACTCCGGCAGTGGAAGTGGTGGTGATGACCCTTCCCGGCGATCTCGTAGCGCGAGGGTTCGCCCGGGAGATCCACGGGGACGATCCATCCGTCGTCTTGAAGACTCTTGAGATTGCGGTAGATCGTCGCGATCCCGAGACCACCCACATGGGAGCGGGCGGCGTCGAGGAGCTCTTTGGGGCTGAGCGGATGCCCGGCCTCCTCGAAGGTTTTTCGAATCGCGCGTCGCTGACGCGTTTCTCTTTGGATCAACGGAAGGGCACGCAGTACAGGAAGAAGGACCGCGAATCGTGTTGCTTAGGGTACTACGGACCAGGGCGGGATTCAACCGCCCGCGACACGGTGCGTGTGGCGAGCGCGTGCGAGCCAGAAGAGGCCGGCGGCGGCGGCGAGTGATGCGAACGCGGTCGTGAGGTCCTGCGGGAGGGGATCGAGGACTCGGAGAAGGGACGCGACCCAGAGCGCGACTCCGAGAAGGAGGAGACCCGCGGGACGGAGGTCGCGTGAGGTGTGCCGGTGCCGGGGGACGGTGATCCCTCCGAAGAGGACCGTCGCCCCGAGAAATCCCCACTCCACTCCGGAGGTGGTGGCGAAGACGGGAAGCGCCGCCGCGAGGACGGGAGTCGCCGCGCAGTGCATGGCGCAGGCGAGCGGGGCCAGCGCCGTCCAGCGCGTGCTCGTCCCCGTTGGATGCCGGGGTGTTCCGTAACTGGTTTCCAGCAAGATTCCTCCCTCGCAGTAAACGATAATATAATATCATTAAGAGAGAGACCGAGTCAAGAGGTGCCCTCCCCTCCGGCCCGTGCGGGTGATACTATGGTCCAATACGGCGCAGGTCGGCCGTCACGACGGAGAGTCCCACCGCGGGTCCGCCTTCCCAGGCAACTTGAGTCCTCTGGAGCCGGGCCCCGGGTTCTTATTGCACCCGAGGAAGGGCCATGCTGGACGAAATCCGAGGGCGGATCGAACAGGAAATCGAGAACCTCGCGCACGAGCTCAACGTCGTACTCCCCGACCGGATTTCGAAGGCGGTGGAGCTCGGCGA
The DNA here is from genome assembly GCA_040882465.1 of Gemmatimonadota bacterium. Classification (NCBI taxonomy): domain Bacteria; kingdom Pseudomonadati; phylum Gemmatimonadota; species Gemmatimonadota bacterium. Next base: position 30,374 of record JBBEBG010000010.1, on the reverse strand, counting down.
CCTGCGGGAGAACTCCGAATACAAGTCCGCCCTCGAGCGGCAGATCTTCGTGCAGGTGCGGATCAGCCACCTTTCGCTCCGCATGTCGGAGCTCTCGAAGATCGATGTGCAGGCGATGCCCCTCGACCGGGTCGGCTTCGGCTCGCGGGTGACGATCGTGGACGTGGAGATGAAGGCGGAGATGACCTTCACTCTCGTCGCGGGAGACTTCATGGATCTGGACGGCGGGCAGGTGTCGCTCGCTTCGCCGATCGGACGCGGCCTCCTCGGCTCGAGGGAAGGAGAGGACGTGACCGTGGAGCTTCCCGTCGGGGCGCGCCGCTTCCAGGTGAAGGAAGTCCTCACCCTTCCTCAGCAGCTCGGACTCGCCGAGTGATCGCGCGTTAAGCTTTCTCCGCTGCGACGCGATCCAACCAGCGGCGGAAGGCCCGCAACTCGCCGGGCGAGATCTGGTGCCCGCCGGGGTGATCCACGGTGTCGAGCACGGCGCCCGCTTCGCCGAGGATGCGCCGGCTCTCTTCGGCCATCGTGAAGGGGATGTTGGGATCGGCGCGGCCATGCCCCCAGAAGACCTCGAGGCCCGCGGCCGACCCGGGGCCCATCTCCACGACGGGGGATTCCACCAGGAAGCCCGAGAGGACGGCCACTCCGGAAAGCTGCCCCGGCCGCGAAAGGGCCCAGGCCAGTCCCATCGTCCCTCCCTGCGAAAAGCCCCCGAGGATTTTGGGACCGGGCCGCACCGGAAGGTTGGCACCCAGGGTATCGAGGAAGTCGTCGAGCGCCGTGAGGCCCTCCTCGAGCGTCTCGTCCGCCACCCGACGTCCACCGGAGTAACGGTACCAGGCCCAGCCGGGGCCGTATCCCCAGGGCGCTCCGGGGAAGGGTGCGCGGGGCGTGACGAGGATCGCGTCGGGGGGAAGAAAGGAGACGATCCCCTGGAGGTCGTGCTCGTCGGAGCCCCGCCCGTGGAGGAGGACGACGAGCGGGCTCCCGTCGCGCGCGCCTTCGGGGATGTGACTGAGGGATTCGAGGCTCATGGTCCAGTTGATAGCACATGCCGGAGCGGAAGTTCCTCGCGGCCAACGGCCCGCGAGACGTCGAACAGCGTGGACCCCGACCCCGAGGGAGGGGTACGCGAAGCCCGATCACTCCACCGGACGAACCATGCACAAAACCAGGAGCCGCTGATGGCACGCGTCCCCTCCACGATGCTCGCGCTGGGTACCAGGGCGCCCTCTTTTTCTCTCCCCGATCCTTCCGGAAAGGTAGTGTCGTCCGAAGACTTCGCCGACGCGTCCGGGCTCCTCGTGATGTTCATCTGTCCCCACTGCCCCTTCGTTCGGCACGTGCGCGCCGAGCTCGCGGCCTTCGCGCGCGACTACCAGCCGCGCGGGCTCGCGGTCGTCGCGATCAACTCGAACGACGTCGCGCAGTTTCCGGACGATGCACCGGAGAAGATGGCGGAGGAAGCCAAGGAAGTCGGGTACACCTTTCCCTACCTCTACGACGAGAGCCAGGACGCCGCGCTCGCGTATCGCGCCGCGTGCACCCCCGACTTCTATCTCTTCGACGGGGAGCGGAAGCTCGTGTATCGGGGCCAGCTCGATGGGAGCCGTCCCGGGAACGACGTCCCCGTGACTGGGGCGGACCTTCGCCGCGCGGCCGACGCCCTTCTCGCCGGAAAGGCGGTCTCAGAGAACCAGATGCCGAGCCTCGGGTGCAACATCAAATGGAAGCCGGGGAACGCGCCGGACTATTTCGGGGGGTGAACGCGGGGCCGGGCCCCAACCGGAAATGAAGAAGGGCCGCCGACAGACTTCGTCGGCGGCCCTTTTTTCACGCCGTCCAGCCTAGCGCGATCAAACGCGCGGCCTGAACAGCGAGCGATCGATTCGGCTGTTACCGGCCGATGCGGCGACCGCTTGCCCGTGCCAGGCTGGATGGACTACTAGGGCTAGACAAGGGATCACCTCCTTTTTACGGGGAAACATCGGGCGTGTCTCCGGCGGGATCAGAGTCCCGCGGTCCGGATCGGCTTTGCACTCTGGCTCGGCTCGATCGGCCCAGTCCCCATACGGGGGACGCTCCGAAGGTATGTAACGAACGTCCTCAGGTAAAGACTCTTCATTCCGGCTCGAAAAGAATCGAAATCTCGACCCAGACGGGAACCCGCTCGCCACGATTGAGGGCGGGGGTGAATTCGATGCGCGGGGCCACCTGGAGCGCCGCTTCGTCGAGCTGGGACTGCCCCGAGCTCACCGCGACCAGCGCCGTCTCCACGACGCCTTCGGCGTTGATGAAGAAGTGGAGGCGGACCTCCCCTCCGATCCGCGCGTCGCGCAGCATCGCGGGGTAAGCGGCCTGGAGGAGACGGCGAAACTCGTCCCGGTTCCGGACTTCGGGAGCCACTTCCACCGGGGTGAAGTGGGGCGCGTTCGTGAGGTCGACCGCGCTCTGCGCCCGCGGCGCCGGGAGCGGCGTGTTCAGGTACTCCTCGATGGTCGTGACGGGGATCGTGATGTTCTCGTCGATCTGCGCCGCGGTGACCACGGGGCTCGCCGGGCGCTGGATCTGCTCGGGCGGTGGGGGCGGGGCCACCTCGGGCGGCATGTCGATCGTGGTGATCTCGCTCATGTCGAAGCCCGCCGCGGAGGCTTGGAGCTCGGGCCAGAGGACGAGGACGGCCGCATGCGCGATCGTGGCGGCGACGATCGCGTTCCAGAGCCAGGAGTCGAAGGACCGCTTCAGCCGGTCGTTGGCGGTCTCGGGGCGACCGTTCGGACTCGTGCCGGATGGCATGGGACCCTCCTCAGTTGGACCGGAAGGTGACGGGAATGGACACCCACACGGGGACGGGCCGATCCCGGTTGAGCGCGGGGGCGAATTCGAATTCGCGTGCCGCACGAAGGGCGGCGGCGTCCAGCTGGGCCTGCCCGGAGCTCTCGTGTATGGCCGCGTTTCCGACCGCGCCGGTCTCGTCGATGAAGAAGTGGACGATGACCGTTCCGCCGACTCCCGCGTCGCGGAGCATGGCTGGGTACTCACTTTCCAGGATCCGTTGGACGCTTGGTGCGTTTCGGAGCTGAGGCGCCACTTCGAAGGGGGTGAAGGCGGGCGCGTCGCGCATCCGGGCTGCGGCTGCTTCGGCCTCCAGTTCGCTCACGGGGACGTCACGAAACTCAGAGCGAAAGACGCTGTCGTACGCGGCCGGTGGGGTCAACTGGGGAGTCCGCGGCTGATCCGCCGCCACCGGACTGTCGCCCACGGCCTCGGAGGGTGCGACCCCTGTCTCGCGGTCCGGAAGCGGGTCGGTTCCGGACGAGCGCGGCGGGTCCTGCGCCGCAGCCGAGACCTCCTCCTCGATGGCCGGGGCGTCCGCTTCACAGGCGACGGCCACCAGCCCCACGGCGATCACTCCCGCGAGTATCGAGAGCGGGACGCCGATCCGTCGTGATTTCTTTTGCATGGCTTTCAACCTGCGTTCGAGGAGAGAAGACGACCCGGCGAAGGCCGGCGACAGGACCGCTTCGCGGCACCGCACGCTGCCCAGATGAAGGAGGAGGCGGCCGTATTTCGCCGCGGGGGCGCCTCGCGCGAGGACGCGACGGTCGCAGTCCACTTCCACGGCGTCGCGCAGCCGCCGGAACTGCCACCAGAGCGATGGATTCCAAGGCATGAGGACGAGGGGGAGGAGAGCCAGCGCTAGAAGACGCGGATCCCCGGCCCGCAGATGCTCCTCTTCGTGCGCGAGCATGAGATCGAGCTCCTGTGGATTCGCCCACTCGGCCCAGGCGGGGAGGACGATCTCCGGCCGCACGACGCCGATGACCGCCGGTCCCATTCTGGGAGAGACGCGCACCTTCCGTCCTCGAATTCTGCGCACCGACCACTGACGCTTCCGGCGGGTCGTCGTCGCCCCGGCGAGGAGGAGGACGATCGCCATTGCGAGCGATCCCGTGATCCAGGCGGCCGCGACCCCCCTCTGAACCTTTTCTCCGGCCGGGAGGAGAGCTTGCCCATCCCTCAACGCTTCGGTCACGCGCTCCCCGAGCCGCGAGAGGAAGAGGAGCGGCCCCGCGTTCAGGAACTCGCTTTCGGAGCCGAGCGCTCCGCCCAACTCGACTCCGCTCGCCCCCGAGACCGTCGCCGGGAGGCCCGATTCGGCGAGCGCTTCCCCCTGGCTCGGCGATGGGAATAACGCGCCTCCGAGAGGAACCCCGATGGAGAGAAGCAGGGAAGCCAGCCAGATCCAGCGTGTGGGGGCGCGCTGTAGCGCGAGCCCACGGTCCAGGGACCACGCGGCGCCGCCGACGAGGAGGCTCACCACCAACGCATAGACCATCCACCCCGTGAGCGTCATGGGTCCGCATCGCCTCCTTCGCCCTCTTCCTCCACGAGCTCGTCCAGGATCTTCTTCATCCTGCGAAGCTCCGCGGGAGAGATCGGCCGTTCCTCGACGAGTCGGGCGAGGGTGAGCTCCGCGGATCCGTGGAAGATCTTGCTCACGATCCTCCCGAGCGCGGTTCTCCCGGCGTCCTCCGACTCGACGGTGGGGAAATAACGGTACGCGCGACCCTCCTGCTCATGGCGCACGTGCCCCTTCTCTTCCAGGATCTGGAGGAACTTCAGGACGGAGGTGTAACCCGTCTCGTAAGGGAGCCTCTCGCGCACCTCGGTCACCGTTCCGGACCCCTCGGACCAGAGGACGCTCATGATGTCCAGCTCCCGTTCCGTGAAGACGACATCCCCGCCCATTCGGTTTCCTCCTTGCTCTCAAGTGGTGAGACGAGCCATCTCCCCGGGGATGCACACTCGCCGGGAAGGACGAACAATACGAACTGATTCGTATCCTACGATAATACCCCGTCGCCCCGATGTCTACCTTTTTGTTCGTAGTGAAGCCGGGAGGCGGGTTGGCGGCGCCTTCAATAATGCCGGTACGCGCGTCGGAAGAGCCAGGCCGAGATGCCGAGAGCCATGGTAATCCAGAGGGCTCCCCAGACCAGTGTCGGCACTCCGGTGAGCTCACCGAGCATCGCGGCATCGGAAGGGAGCTCCGGGCGGTCGAGGACGTCGCTCTTGATGTCGAGAACGGCGTAGAGGCAGCTCGTGAGCCCGAGGACTTCGAGAACCCTCCGGTTCGTGGGAAGCGAAAGGTGTCGAGCCGTGAGGATGAGGGCGATCCCGAAGGCGGCGCCGAAAACGAAGCCGAAGATCCCGCGCACGAAGAGAAGGGTAAGGAGGAGCATCATCGCACCCGCGATCCGCACCACGAGGTGCACGCGGCTTCGGGCGCGCCATCCCGCCTCGAGGATCACGCCGCCCCAGACGAGGCTTCCCAGATAACCGGCGGAGAGGGTGAGGAAGGCGTTTCCTCCCGGGCAATAACAGGCACCCCCGAGCCGTGGGTTAATCGTGATTTCCTGGATCGAGCCGCCGGTCGCCACGGCCGCGATCCCATGGCTGATCTCGTGGAGGAAGATGACGAAGAGCTTGAGCGGATAAACGACGGGTGTGTTCCAGAGGAACCAGAGCGCACCGAAGTAGAGCGCGAACCCCGTCAGGAAGACGAGGGGATTTTTTTTTGATCGGGAGGGCATTTAACGATCCCGCGCCTGGCGGCTCCAACCAGATGAGTCGAGCGATTCCTCCTCCGGCGCGCGGCCGGCTGAGTGCGCAGGGTTCAGAACACCCAACCCGCAGTCGACTGTGGCGATCCCGGGAATCCGGGAAAGGATCGAGATGTCGCCGCCTCTCCGTCGACCGACTTTGGTGCCCCACCGATCGCCATAAATCACAGCGGCCGCGCGCCGGAAGCCCGCCATACGAAGTCGCGGGAAAAAAGAAGGCCCGCCCGGACGATGTGTCCGGGCGGGGCCTTCTTTTTCGATCACGGGTGTGCCCGAGACCTCAGCGCGTCGCGACGGCGGCGTTGACGAGGTGCTTGGTGAACCACTCCACGACCTCCCGCTGGCCGCGTTGCGCGTCCTCCCCCCGGAATCCGTGCCCCTGGCCGGGGAAGGGGATGAACTCGGCGGTGACGCCGCTCTCCTGGAAGATGGCGTGGAGGCGCTCGCTGTGCGCGATCGGCACCAGGGTGTCTTCGTCCCCGTGCATCAGGAGGGTGGGCGGAGTGTCCCCGTCCACATGGAGAACGGGCGAGATGGACTCCGCGAGCGTCGGGTCGAAGTCGAGCGCGGGGAAACGCTCGCTCGGGCCGGCCCAGCTACGGAGGTCCGTCGGGGGGAAATAGGCGACGACCGCCGCGATCCGGCTGGGAGCGGACTCGACCGGGGTCGTGCCGGCAGCGTTCCCTTCGTCGGCGGTCAAGCCGAGCATGAGCGAGAGGTGACCCCCCGCGCTCGAGCCCCAGACGCCGAGCCGCTCCGGATCCACGCCGAACTCCGTCCCGTGGAGATTGATGTAGCGGGTCGCGAGCTTCACGTCGGAGAAGGCGTCGGGGACGAGGTAGCGCGGGCTGCTTCCGTGTCGCACCGAAAAGACGGTGAAGCCCTGGTCGAGGAGGAAGCGGTAGCGCTGGACCGCCTGTTCGGGCGGCGTCCAGCTCGACACCCATCCGCCGCTCACCATATGGATGAGCCCGATCCCGTTGGCGTTCGACTCGGGCTGGAACACGTCGAAGGTCATCGCCATCCCGTCCTTGTGCCCGTAGACCACGTCCGGCGTGATTTCGACCGGGGCCTGGGCAGCCACCGGGAGGGCGGCCAGGAGGAGGATCGGAAGAAGGAGTCTCGGTCTCAGTGCGCGGCTCATCGTTGTTCTTCTCCTTTGAAAGGCCGAGGCGCCCGCGAGGGCGCCCCACATCGGGCTGGGTCCCCCGGGCCATGGGGCCATCGGGGGGGCCACCCGAGCCGATCCAGAATAGGAGCGGTCCGGCTCCGGGTGCAAGGCTGGACCACCGGACACTTTCGATCAGAGGGGGCGGGCGTAGCCCCGGAGGCGGGCGCACCGTTAGACTGATTCCGCCACGGCCCCCGTAGTCCCCCCAAGACCCCTCTCGACCAGACCCCGATGGAGATCGCGTTCGTCCTCGGGCTGCTCGTCCTCGCGGTGGTCCTCTTTTCGCTCGAGATCCTTCCCGTGGATCTCGTCACGCTTCTTCTCATCGTCGCTCTTGTCCTGGGGGGTGTGCTCGAACCCGCCGATGCGTTCGCGGGTTTCGCGAGCGAGATCATCTTCATTCTCGCCTCGATCTTCGTCGTGAGCGGCGCTCTTCAGCACACCGGCGTCCTGGGTGGACTGGGGCAGCGCCTCTCCCGATCGGCGGGGGGGAACGCGCGCAGGCTCGCGACCCTGTTTTCGGGAGCCACCGGCCTCGTCTCGACGGTGACGAACAACACGACCGCCACCGCGGTTTTTTTGACCCCAGCGCTCGAGGCCGCCCGCGAGAGCCGCACGAGTCCCTCGAAGCTCCTCCTCCCTCTTGCCTACGGGTCCATCCTCGGGGGGACCTGCACGCTCATCGGAACCTCGACGAACGTGGCCGTGAGCGGCGCGATGGCGGGATACGGGCTGGAGCCGCTGACGCTCTTCGAGCTGACGCCCGTCGGCCTGATCCTCTTCGGCGTCGGAATTCTGTATCTCTCCACCATCGGTTACCGGCTCCTCCCCGATCACCGCGACGAAAGCCTCTCCGACGCCTACGAGATCCGGGAATACCTCACGGAGATCGTAGTGGGCGCAGACGCGGGACTCGTGGGTCAGAGCGTCTTCGAATCCGATCTCGCACGGATGGGATACCGCGTCCTCGAAGTCGAGCGGGAGGGGCACGTCTTCCTCCCCACTTCGGAAACCCGCATGGAGGCGGACGACGTCCTCCTTATCCAGGCGAGCGTCGAACAACTCGCACGACTTCGGACCACCCCCGGCCTCGCCATCAAGGAGCTCCGGGTGGGGGACCGCGAGCTCCAGCCCGGAGCGGTGCGGCTCGCCGAGGCGATGGTGGCGCCCAAGTCCAACCTGATCGGGCGGACGCTCGCCGAGGTGAGATTCCGTCAACAGTTCGGAGTCACGGCGCTGGCCATCCACCGGGGCGGGCACGCGGAGCCGGCGAGAGTCGGCCGCGAGCGCCTGCGTCAGGGCGACCTCCTCCTGATCCAGGGCCCGCGCGATCGAGTCCAAACGCTCCTTCGTGACCCGAACCTCTGGGTGCTGGAGACGCCGGGAGCGCGGAGTCTCCCCGAGCGGCGAAGGGGACTCTACGTCGCCGGATTTTTCGTCGTCGCCCTGGCGTTCGGCGCCTCGGGTCTCGTGCCACTCTCGGCCGCGCTGCTGGCCGCCGCGGTCGCCTCCGTGCTCGTGCGCGCCATCACCACGGAGGAGGCGTACCGGTTCATCGAATGGAAGCTGCTGATCCTGATCGGCGGGATGACCGCCTTCGGCACGGCGATGACGGACAGCGGAGCGGCCGCGCTTCTCGCGGATGGGATCGCCGGCGCGCTCGGTCCGCTGGGTCCGCTGGCCGTCCTCGGGGGTTTCGCGGTGCTGACCGTCCTCCTCACCCAGCCCATGTCGAACGCCGCGGCGGCGCTTCTCGTCCTCCCGGTGGCGATCCATGCCGCGACCGAGCTCGGTGTGGACCCGAGGACCTTCGCGGTGACCATCGCGCTCGCGGCCTCGGTCTCGCTCGCGACCCCGCTCGAACCGTCCTGCCTCATCGTGTACGGGCCCGGGAAGTATCGCTTCCGCGACTTCGTGATCGTGGGAGGGCCGCTGACGCTCGTGCTGATTGCCGTCTTGCTCGTGCTGGTGCCCGTCTTCTGGCCGATGTAGGGTGGGGTAGGGACAGGACGAATCTTCCTTGCCAGTTACGCTTTCCGAGCAGAGGCAGGTCTCCCATGCGCGCCTTACGAATTCGTGCTCTCAGGCTCACCGTCGCGGGAGGATAGGAGCTTCAAAGGCCGCGGGTAGGATCCTCCGTCCCACCTGCGATTCGCAAGGACCCGCGGACCGTTTGGACGGCCGCGACGGCGCCTCGGTGCTCCACCCACGGACGAGGCGCTTCTCTACAATGGCTCCGGGGGACCCTCCACCCCGATTCGCCAACTCCGATGCCGCCCGCCGCTCGCATCTCTCACGAGGAGAAGGAGCTCGGTCGCCGGCTCCAGGAGATCGACCGCTACGAGGCGGCCCTCGTACCGGCCTTCGATCGAGGGAAGGGGGGTGTGACCCACCACGTGGAGATGTGCGTCGAAGCGCTCCAGAACCGCATCGAGAGCCGGGCCCAGCGTGTCCTGGTTCACGTAGCCCCTGTACCAGAGAACGCTCTCTTCCTGGAACACCAACTCGTAGCGTCGTGCCAGGGCTGCCGAGTCGGTGACGATGACCTCGTCGTACTGGTCCCGAAGGAAGGGAACCGCCGCCCGGTCGGTGACGACGGCCACGGTACTATCGGCCCATCGGTAGAAAATCTCATCGTGCAGGAAGGCGCGGATCGAGTCGTTCAACATCTCGACCGACGTTTCCAGGACGCTGGGGGCGACACCCCCGTGCGCCAGTAGAACACCGTCGACCCACATCACGGCGGGGCGATCGGCGAGCCATCGTCCCAGGACCGACTCTCGGGTGTCGAAGAGCTCCGGATATGGCACGCCGTGAAGCGAGGCGAGGAGTAGCTCTTTTTCAGTGACGTAGCGCAGGTCGTGCGTGAAGATCATCGTCTCGTGATTGCCCAGCACTACGTGGGCACCACCGCCCGCTGTCTCAGCCTCGCGCTCGAGCCCGTAAAGGAACCAGAGCGTGCGCGTCACGTCGGACCCTCGGTCGAATATGTCTCCCAGGAAGACGACGTGGCTGCGTCCACCGGTCCATCGTCCTCCTCTGTCGACGAGACCCGCGTTTCCCAGGAGTGCGATCAAACGATCGTACTCGCCGTGCACGTCCCCTACGACGAAAAGAGAATCCACTCCCTTCAGGACCGCCGCTGGGGGACCTTCTTCCTGCAGGCGGATCGTCGTGATGTGCAGAGGAGCCTCCGTCGAAGCGCCATAGTGGAGGACGATGTCCTCGGAAGATGGGATGGGAATCGTCGCCAAGTGGGAAAAATCGACCGGCGTCTCAACACGGTGGATCGTGCGTCCGGCGGCAACGACCTCAAGGACCCCTCGGGCCGGTGACGGCGTGAGCCATCCGACCGCGAGATCTCCTCCGCTCCGCGAGACCCGGAGGCCATACTCACCCTCGACACGCGGCTGGGAGGCCAGGGGAAAGGGATGAAGCAGGACGAGGGCGGCGATCACCGGGGTGGCGCGCCGCCAATGCCACGTCCGGGCCCCCCGTGCGGAGGGATTGGGGTGCGCCATCTGGCTCATGGGTCCTCCGGATGCGATCGCGGCGCGGTCCGTGGTCAGAACGTTGTCAGGCGACCCTGATCGACCCTCGCGAGAAAGGCTTCGATCCGGTTCCAAATCTCCGAGATTTCCCGGTCCGTCAGGCCGATCTGGACCACGCCATCTTCTTCCCGTACACCGTCGCCGGGGTCCAGGTTTGCGGCCGGCCCGACCCGGACCAGCTCCCCATCCACGATCTCGAATTGCGCCAGCACGCCGAGCTCGGCCCGAAGGCGCGCCTCTGAGAGGCCTCGAAGTCGTTCAACGGTGGCTCCCGGAAATCGATTCACATGGAGCGTCCGCCACTCCGTGCCCCGGTTGCTGTCCGGGCTTCGAAAGGCGACGCCGTTGTCCACGGAGAAGACGCGGGGATTTCCATCGAAGGTGGAAATGAGCAGGTTGCCTGGATTCGAATCCGAGTGCCAGATCAGATGGGTGAAGAGATTCGCATTGGCCCAATGCCGGGCGTACAGGGAATCCGCCTCGAAACGTTGAAGGTCGAACACGCCCTCGTCGGTTACCCCGTACAAGAAGTACTGGAGGACGACGAGCACGGACGCGGCACCGGAAAAGGTGGGATCCACGTCGTCGTTCACCGCTTCGTACCACTCGAGGGACACGATTCTCGGGACCGTCGGAGGCACGACGAAATCGGGTTCGTCCAGAAAGAGCTTCTGGATCTCGTAAGCCGCGATCTCGTACCGGGGCACGTTGTTGAATCTGTTCCCACCTCGGGGTGCCGGCGCCCACTTGGTCAGAAGTACGGTCCCGTCCTCGAACAAGAGTTCCACCCGCTGAGTGCGATCGTTCGGGGAACGGGTCCCGATCAGGACAGCTGGCGGCTCGAACGGGGCATACGCGAGGAGGTGCTCGATCGAGTCCGTCGGGAGTGGGACGTTGAGGTCCTGCGCAGGAAGCGTGCCCGGCTGCGCGACGAACGCCGCCATGGCGGCCACCAGAACCGACTGGAGTGTGCGCATTAGGGTCCTCCCTCGATCATTTCGGGTGGTCGATCGGAAGAGACTCGCGGAAGACGAGCGTGAAGACCGATCCCGTGCCCACCTCGCTCGCTAGGGTGATTTCCCCTCCGTGTCGCCCGACGATATCCTTCCGACATGGCTTCCTCCTCCCTCGACCCCGGAGCGGAGACCGCGCCGAGCGAAAAATGTCACGCGTCGCTATGCGACGAGGGACCGCATTCGCCGGGCCAGCGCCTGGAGGATGCCGGTGGCGAGCTCGGGGTGGTCCCCGAGGAGATCCTGGAAGTCGCTCCGCGTCACGCGCAGGAGACGCGAGGGCTCGAGAGCCCTCGCGCCGATCATGCTCGGGTCGGCATCGAAAAGCGACCAGGTTCCGAATGGCGTGCCGGCTTCGAGCTCGAGCCTCTCGTCGCCCACCCCGCTCAACTCCACGGATCCCCGGACGATGACATAAAGTGCATCGTTCGGCTCACCGGGGCGGAGGACCACGTCTCCCCGGTCCACGTCGAGCTCCTCCGCGATGGAGGCGAGGAGACCCAGATGCGTGCTCCGGGCTTCCTGCAAGAGATCGACCTTCTGGAGAAGGAAGAGCTTCTCGATGAGATCCATGGCCCCGCTCCCTCCCCCTTCGCGCTGCGATCTTGTCTCGTCGCGGGCCCATGTGGCGACGCTTGCCATCCAAGGGTCCCGGTCGCCTCCAAGATCGTTCAGAACTGCAGACCAGTCCCGCTGCACTTCGCTAGCGTCCGGGGTCGGCTCACCGGGGATGACGGACCCAACGTGCTGAAAGAACCGATGTCCGAGCGTTCTTTCCAGCCACTCCGTCGCGTTGGCGCGCGCTCGATCGTCATCTCCTACGAGTGCGAAGTGCGAACGATATATCTCGTCGTGGGGGAAGACCAGCCCCAGCAAGCGAAATACCGCCTCCCTCCGGTCCCTCCACGACTCGCGCAGGGCGGTCCGGAGAAGTCGAACCGTCCGGGCTTCCGCAGGTGCGCCATCGAGGATCGACAGGAAGTCCGAGTATCGCTCCGCTTCCTGGATCTCCACATCAATCGCGGAAAGTACATCGCTCGGCTCGAGGCGCATCGTCCCATTTCGCGCGCGGAACTTGTTCAGCGCCTTGAGCGCGTGGAATCGGACCTCACGGTCGATCTTCCGATCGGACACGATCTCCATCAGAGCCCGCACCGACCGGTCCGAGTCGACGAGCCCGATCACGGACGCGAGGCTCCGCCGAATCGCCATGGGGACGGCCGGATCACGCATGGGTGCGACACAACTCTCGACGACATCGGGACCGACTCTTACCAGCGCAGCTCGGACCTCCCCCCGAAGCGAGCGGTCGCCGAGCTTCGAAATGAGTGAGTAACGAAGCTGGACGGCACCCAGGCGTCCCGCGCTTCGCACCGCCGACCTCGCCACCGCGGCGTCCGGATCGTCCATGAGACGCGCGAGGATGCGGGCCGGCATGGAACCGGGCGGCCCGAGGCCAAGGGCGAGCGCCAATTCCCGACGGGCTGCCGACGGGTGCTCCGAAACGGCTCCGTTTGCATGGAGCGCGGCGACTCTGAAGGCCCCAAGCCGCTCGGTCATATCCATGTCCTCATCCTCGTCGGCGAGCCAACTCAAAGCCGCACATCGGGTTCCCCAATCGTCGGACTCGAGGAGCCCTCGCAGGAGTTCCTCGCGCGCCGCTATTTCCGAGCATCGGGCCGCCAGCGCGCCCACGGCAGCCTTTCTGACGGCTTCGTCCTCGTCGCCGAGCCGCCGTCGAACGACGTCGTCGGGGATCAGCCCGGGAAAGCGGGTGAGGAGGCGCAGGACCCGCGATCGCACGTCCGCATCGGAGTGATCCATGAGTCGCTGGAGATCGGCCCCGAGATGCCCGGCGTCCACGCTTCCCGCTTCTTCCACGAGATCGAGCGCGAAGCTCACCTGGACCGTATCTCCGCGGAGCGCTTTCCCCACCATCGCGAGCGCGCTTCGCTCCGTCAGCGACGCGACTCCAACCTCGAGCGTCGAGAATCGGCTCCGGATCGCCGTCGCCAAGGCCCTCACGTACTCGCGGTTCGCGGCGACCGCCATGACACACCATATGGCGGCAAGAGCTGCTGCCACCCAGGCGATGCGTCTGTAGTCCATGAATGCCAGTAGGACGAGAATCAGAAGTCCCGAGCACGCCTTTCCGAACCCCTTCTCCAATGCCATGTCCACGTACGCCTTCGCCCTGAGCTTGAGCTCAGTCGGGACGGGGACGTACAGGATCTCCCGTCCCGTCCGTTCCGCCGAATAGCGGAAGGTGGAGTCGCCCGCCTTCGCGAGCGTTGCCGTCCATACGCTGAACGCGGTGGCAAGCGCGACGGTGAATCCGAGCATGGCGAGCGGGAGCATGAGGACCACCAACCCCACGCCCCATCGCTTGAGGAGGGGCCCGAGCGGAAGCAGGATCACGATCGGGAGCCAGTTGATCGCGCCGAAGACGTAGCCCTGGAAGGAGCTGATGGCATCTCGATCTCCGGCGTGCGCGGCCACCGCCTCGTTGAACTCGTAATCCACGAGGGTCTTCACGATGACCGTGGCCAGCACGAGCCCGGCGATGAGTCGAACGTGACGATGAGAGAAGACGCGAACGAAGTCTTCGATCACGAACCGAACTCCTCCGGCTCCACTCCCTATCACCCTGCGCCCGGGCCGCCGGACGGTTGGGTATCCTGTCCAGACGAAGGGCAATCCCACTGCGAAAAACCCGACGAAAAAGGCCGCCACGAGGATCAGGTTAGGGGTGCCGATCCTCTGGGCCATCAGGCCGGTCAGTAGTCCACCGAGGGTGGCGCCACAGGAGCCGGCGGCGATGACGAGCGGAACCGCAGATTTGGCGTCCCGGGCATTGAAGAATACCTGAACCGCCATGAAGAACTGTGTGACGAGGGCCGCAGCGAACAGGTCGTACCAACCGTAGAAGACCATGCCCAACGCCGCGCTCCCTTCGGAGTAGATGCCGCGGAACAAGAACAGATTCGCGGCGAAGAAGGCGGCTGTCGCGGGAATGAGCGTGCGCCACGGAATGCGGTCGGACAGGTGATTGAATGCCGGTGCAAGCAGGATGACGACCGCGCTGACGAGGTAGACCTTGTAGAATTCGCTCTCCCCGAGTCCGTCGAGCGCGAGCGCGTTCCGGATCGGCTTCAGGATCCCCACCGCGAAGAGGACGAGGAAGTAGAGCCCCATCATCGCGAGGAGTCGCGTGCGCTCCGAGTTGCGGGGCTTCGGCCAGGGCATCGTGGGACTTCGCGCCTCAGGTGCGCGTGAGCGAGCTAGTGTCCCGTCCCGGAAGTTCGTTGGCATTCGTGCGCCGCTGCATCCGCCCCGGCAGCGTTGCTCCTCCTCGAAGTAGCCCTGCTACTCCTCGTCGTCGCGCCTTGCCGGCGCGGCGCATCGGTACCCTCGGTGCTCAACGAACTTCCGCGACGGGACACTAGGCGCTCGCATGCAGTCTGGGACGTTCGCCGCGATCATTCCCCGCTCGACGTCGGCTTCGGCCACCGCTCAACGATGCCGTGATCGTACGCAAGGTGCGGGGTTCCGGCCACAGTCCTGGCCGTCGCCCCGTAGAGGTTGCCCGTTGGATTCCGCTCAGCCCAACTGGACGATTCCATCGTGGCCAGGCCACGTCCGCCGCCTTCTGGACGATTCGTCACGTTCTCCGGATCCCTTGAACGATCCTTCGACGCACCAGGAAAGGCCGGAGGACACCTCGGAAATGATGGGCTCCCCATCCCCCATCTGAAAACCGTCTGAACGCCGCATGACGGGTTTTCTTCATGCTTCTCCCACGACGCAGCAATCGGGGGTCGAGGTCCACCAGGACCCGCTAGTCCCCCGCCCTCGGCACCGTGCCGAGGGAAACCCACTCGGCTTCGCGCCGAAGACATGAGGAGGAACCATGAAGCGGTCGAAAGAGAGCTGGATCGAGACCGGAAAGTTGGTGGCCCACGGGCTGGCCGTGCCGGTCGCGTACATCGCGATCATCGTGCTGGTGACATACCCGGTATTCGACGCAACGCGCACGCTGGCCTGATCCATCCTCGCGACTCAAACCGGGGACGAGAAGGCGCGCTCCTCGCGTCGGCCCGCCAGACGGACCGAGCCGGGGGGCGCGCCGCCCCCCCCCCCCCCCCCCCCCCCCGACCCGCCCCAAGGAGGCAAACATGTCGAACGCGCTCCAGAAGACCCCGGAATGCCCGCGGCCGGACGCTGAGCGGACGCAGGACGAATCTCAGGGTGAGAACAAATCGGAAAAGGCGAACGCGCACGCCCTCGCTGCGGCGCTCATTCAGGGAAGGTGGCCCGCGAGTGGCTCCGAGCTCCTTCGGCTCTTCCTGTGATCGGGCCATTGGAGAAAGCATGGACGGGAAGTCGCAGCGGGGGAGGGGGCCGCCAGAGGGCTGAGCGAATTTGGTTGCTCCCTCCCCCCACGCGATGTACGATCGAAGTAGTACGGCGCCCCCGATCTTCAGGGCTGTGAGCCATGATCTGGATCGCAATCGTAGTCGCGCTCGTGGGGCTCCTCGCCGTCGGGTTCGCCAGGAGTCACCATGTTTTCCAGTACGCCTACTTTCTGCGGTTCCAGATTCTCGCCGGGATCATCGCCCTCGCTCCACTCCTGGTCCTCGATTCCGATGTGGCGCTTCTCCTCGGAAATCTCCTCACGCTGACCCCGCTTCAGGTCTTCACCACGACCGTGCTGGCGGCGTTCACCGCCCATAGCCTCGCCTTCTCCGGGGAAGTCGCGTGGGAAAACGCGGAGAGGGAGCACCGTCTTCCGTTTCGGAAACTGCCAGAGGATGGCCGCGTTCCTCTTGGAAGAATCCACTACCGCCCGGTGGCGGTATTGGTCCGCCACGGCCAGACGACTGCCCTCATCGCAGCGGTTCCACTCCTCGTCACGGTCGTCTGGTTCTCGTCCACGGATGGGTGGAGTTGGCTCGGGGAGTCGCGAGGCGAGACGCGCATGGACGTATCTGCCCCGACGATGTCCGCATTTGCCCTCGCCCTGGGGGCGCTCGTCGGCCTCCTCGTACGCCGCGCCTGGTACCCGCTCCGGAGGCGCGCCCTCTTCGGGGCCGCGTTCCTTTGGGTCGCCGCGATTGCGATCGCGGTCGCCGTGGTCGTTCTGTACGTTCATGCTCGCGTATGGCCGAGCCCCTTCATCGTCAACATCGGGGCAGTGTCCGCCGGCATCTTCGTCGCCTGGGTCGCGCGGAAGGGGCTGGAAGCCTGGTTCGCCGATTGGCTCCCCAAGTCGATCCGATTCAGCTCCTACCTCCTCATCGCGCTGACATTCTACATGGGCGTGTATCTCCTGCTCGCCCCGGACAGCGGAGTGCCGGTCCTTCCTACCATCGCACCCGCGATCTCGGCGCTCGGCTATCTCCTTCTCCTGGGCATCCTCGTCCTCTGGGTGTTCGCGGCCACGGCCCTCTTCCTCGACCGGTACCGGATACCCGTGATTCTCGGGGTCGTGTTGATCGCACTCTCCCTCCACCAGGTCTTTGACGCGGACTATCTCTTTTCGCTTGTTGAGACGGAGCGCCCGGACGCTCCGCTTCTCCTTCCCAGGGAGGCGTACGATGCATGGGAGCGCACCCACGGGCCGGGAGACCATCCGGTCCCGGTTATCGTCGCGGCGAGCGGAGGGGGAGTCGGGGCTTCGTACTGGACGACCTACGTCCTTACGGCCCTCCAGGGCGAGCTCGAGGGATTCGGGAAATCCATCGTCCTGATCAGTGCGAATTCCGGTGGCTCACTCGGCTCCGCCCTCTACGTCGAGGCCTTCGACGAGGGCGAGCCCCCCGGCCCCGGGGAGTTCGAGGAGCTGCGGGCACGATCGGGTACGCCGACGCTCGCCGCCGTCACCTGGGGTCTCGCGTTCCCAGACTTTCTCCGGACGGTAAGTGGGGGACTCTTCCCCGGAGACACGCTTCGCAACCGCGGCTCTGCGCTCGAGCTGGGTTGGGAGCGCGCCCGGGTCCTGACCGATCCGAATCTCACGATCGACGCCTGGCGGGAGGACGTTCGGGAGGGACGCCGCCCGATCGCGATGTTCAACGGGATCGTGGCACCCTCGGGTGCCAAGCTCGTCATTTCCCCCGTGGACCTGGACATGGGATCGGTCGAGGGATGCGGCGCCGGTCCGATGGGCTTCCGCCAACTCTATGAAAATGCCGATTTGCACGTGCGAACGGCGGTGCGCCTCTCGGCTTCGGCGCCCTGGGTCCTCCCGCTGTCACGGCCTGCGGGACATTCCCGGATCTGTCACGTCGGGGACGGTGGTTACGTGGACAACACCGGGGTCTGGAGCGTCGTCGAGTTCCTGAGGAGGGTCGGGCCCGAAGCGATGGGCGATCGGGATGGCCTGGTGATCGTGGAGCTCCGAGGATTGCAGTGGGAGCGGGACGAAGGCCGTCCGGGTCGCGCCTGGTGGTGGGGAACGGCCGGCCCCGTCCAGGCGCTCCTTCGCTCGAGTCTCACGAGCCAACCGGCGCGCGACGATGCTGAGCTGGACCTGCTCGCGCGTCAGTGGGAGGCAGCTGGGATCCCGGTGGAGCGCTTTGCCTTCACCATGCAAACTGTCGGGCCGGTCTTCTGGGGGCTGACGGACGATGCGCGCACGCGCATCGACGGCACCTGGTGCACCGAGCCGAACCGGTCCGAGCTCGCGCGCCTGAAATCGTACTGGGTGAGAGTCCATCCCGCGCTTCGCGACGCGGATCCGGTCCCGATCGGCTGTTAGACCCCGAGTGGAGGTTGGGCCGGGAGAAAATTCAGCACGAAGCTCTGTGGCGCGCCGCGGTAGGAAACGGAGCGTCCACGCTCCCGGTTCCGCTCGAGTCCGCGGAGCATGAAGAGCTGGGCAGCCATCTGGACCATAAGGATCTCTCCAAAAAAGGCCCCGATACAGGCATGAAGCCCATATCCAAAGAGCAGATAGGAGGAGTCCGGGCGCAGAGGGTTGAACGCCAGTGGATCCTGGAAGGTGAAGGGATCGCGTCCAGCGAACATGGGCGACACGACCACGAGGTCGCCCGGGAAGACCGTTTTTTCCCTCGCGCTTCCCCGGGCAATCTTGAAAGGGCGCCGGCACCGCCGAAAGAGAAACGGCGGGACCGCTCCAAAGCGCGAGGCTTCGCGGAGCTGGTTCCAGAGCGGTCGGGGATTGCCACGATGGGCCGCCGCGAGCGCGGCGTACTGGAGGGCCCGCCGGTCGTCCGCGGGGAGATCCATCAGCCGGTCCACCGCCGAGACGAATTGCCCGACGGTCGCGACCAGGGCTCCGGAGATCAGGCCGGTGAGAGTCCGGCGCACCCGATCGAGGTGCTCCTTCTCATCCTTGGGAGTGGGATCGGAGAGGAGAAGCCGGTCGAGGACGTGTTGGGGACGGGGCGGACCCGAGGGGCCGCGAAGGATCTTCCAACGTTCCATCACTTCGCGTCCCACGTTTTCGCGCAGTCGTGCTCCCGCCTTCCTCGCGCGGCGCCTGACGCGGAACAGCGCGCGGATGCCGGGAAGCTCGGAAAAAAAGTTGAAGATATAGAAGCTGATCTCCTGGCAGTCCTGGAGGAGGCTTCCGTCGCGGTCCGGGATTCCGAAGTAACGCTCGACGAGCCGTACGGGGACCTTGTTCGCGAGGTCCGAGACGACGTCGATCTCCCTGCGGGACACGGTTTCGAGGGACTGGACGGCGGCGGCCGTCTCTTGCCGGACGATCTCGGTCAGGTCCGCGCGAAGGGCTTCAAAGGCGTCACTCCCATGTATGGTCTCCGCGAGGAAGGCCTTGAGGGCGAGTTCCTTCTCGACGTCGTAGCTGTTGCCTGCCGTTTGGTCCAGGCCGAGGAAGAAATCCCCGACAGTCTCGCGCATGTGGTCGCCGTAGTCGGCCACGGAGAATGCGGCGCTTCGCCCGGAGTCGTTCGCGAGAACCTCGCGGACATCCGAGGTTCGCAGTACCAGGTAAATGCGGCGGAAGAGCCTCGACCGCCCGTACATCTGGAAATCCTTCCGCGGGGCGCTCGGGATCCAGGGAAGTGGAAGGATCGGGAACCGGTAGATGCCGCTCATTCTGGCCTCCTCCGCACGACCGCTCTTACCTTGACCGTTCGAGAGGGAATCGGTCTCGTATCCAGAAGGGTTCCGCCGCGGGCGGTCTCCTGTCAAGGCGACCGGCGCACCCCACGCGGCGGTCGAGCGCAGCGGCACTGAGATGGCCACACGTCAGCGTGTCTTCGTCGCGGTGACCCCAATTCCCGAAGTGCAGTTGGACGAGCTTCGGGCCGTCCTCGCCTCGGTCGATAGGCGGACGGGAACCGCGCCCTTCACCAACCTCCGCACGACACACTTCCTCCGCTGGACGATTCTACAAGAACGGCAGAATCCGGAAGCCGGCGCCTCTTCCGGGGAGCCAAGGAAGGCCGGTGATGGAAGGCCCTTCGGCCCCGCGCTTCTCCTCACGAGCGTCTTCGACGGCTCGCGGCGAAAACATCTCTCCGAGCTCGCGGCCGTCCTCCAGGACGAGCTCCGGGAGATCTACGGTGCGGTCGTTTCCGGTGCGGATCGCTGGAGCGGGGAACAAATCGTCAAGGTGGTGAGGAGGGGAAGCTCGGGCACCAACCTCTACTTCAACGGAACTCACCTTCGGACTCGCGACCAGATTGATCTCGAGCGGACCGGATGGGCATGGATCCAGCGCGAGCTCGAGTTGCCCCTGATGGGATTTGTGGGGGATCCGCTCTCCTGGATTCGACGACGGATGAACGATGACGATGCTCCCGATTGGATGCGCCGCTGGAAGCGGGGGCCCGCGTTCCCGATCCGGCCGCGCCCCGTTCTCGAAATCCTCCTCGTTCTCGCGATCCTTGCGGGACTCACGGCGTTCCTCGCGTACCGGGATGCGGGGAGTGTCGTGCAGTCCGTGCGGCTGGGACTTTCGTCCCTCCTGACTGCGGTCGCCCTCCTGTTCATCGTCGCCGGAATCGTACATGCCGCGCTCTTTCGGATGGTCGCGGAGAAGGAACGGCAGGAGCTCGAGAGCGAACCGCCGCCTCCGTCCTATCTTCCGGACAACACGGCGGATGGGGATCCCTCGGAGCGCGAGATCGGCTCCGAGCTGAACGAGATCACCCATCTCGCCCCGATCAAGCCGGGGTGGATCCGGCTCTGGACCCTGTGGGTGGTCCTCTTCTGGTTGAATCTCGTGGCCCGGCTCTTCGCGGCGAGGGCGATGAACCTCGGGGGGATCACGACGATTCACTTCGGTTACTGGACGATCATTGGGAAGCCGAGGCGGCTCCTTTTCGTCTCGCACTACGATGGCACATTCGAGAATTACCTCCACGACTTCGCGCTCCTCGGCACGCACTACGGCGTGAACGCGATCTGGAGCAACTGCGTCGGCTTTCCGCAGACCCGCAGGGTGTTTCGTGGGGGCGCCCGGGAGCGCGTCCGGCGTTTCGTCGAATTTGGACGCGCCTTCCAGCATGCGACGCAGGTCTGGTTCCGGGCCTACCCGAACCTTCCGGCGGTACACATCAATCGAAACACGCTCGTGCGCGAAGGAGTGTTGGCGCGCCTTCGGTGGATCGGAATCCGGCGTTGGGATTCCGCGGAGAAGGACTGGATGACCCTGAAGAGGATGACATAGCCGTGACGAGCGTCCCGGAGATCATCCATGCGGAGAACGTCCAAGGGCTCGTCCTTTGGGGGTACGGGCGCCTTCCCCTCGCCACCTATTCGCTGCGGAGAATCGACGACCCGGGCGAATTCAGGAGGTGGCTCGAGTCGCGGATTCCCTCGATCACGACGGCAGACCACAGGAGGTCCCCGACCGGCGAGGCGTTCAACATCGCCTTCACGGCGCACGCGCTTCGTACCCTTCTCTCGGAACGGCCCTCCCTCCGGGACCGAGGGTTTTCGGACGAGTTCCGGGTCGGAATGGCGTCGAGGGCCAGGGCGCTCGGTGACACCGGTGCCGGCGCGTGCGAGAATTGGGAGTGGCGCGACGGGCCTGCCGCTGGCGAGGGGGGCGGGGAAGGCCGTGTCGATGTCCTTCTTGCTTATTACTGGAGCGAGCCGGACCCGATAGATCCCAACCCCGTGGTTCCCCCCCAGTGGGCCTCGGCGCCCTGGGACCCCGCACACCCCGTCCGGGAGGGAGGAATGGTCGAGGTGGGGCGCAGCCACACCGAGACGATGCGAACCGAGGACGGGCGGGTGAAGGAGCACTTCGGCTTTACGGACGGGCTCGGAAACCCGGCCATCCGGGGGTGGAGCCGCGGGGCCCAGGGGCCTCCGGAGAAGGGGAACGAGGTCGAGCCGGGGGAATTCATCCTCGGGTATCCGGATCAGGACGAGGTGAACCTGTTCGGCCTCGACTTCATGAGGATGAGGGGGCGGTTCGATCGAACGGACGAAGCGCATCGCCCCGTGGACCAGTTCCTGCGGGACGGGAGCTATCTCGTTGCCAGGAAGCTCGAACAGGACGTTCCGGCCTTCCTCCAGTTCGCTTGGTCCAACGCCGGCGGCGAGTTCCAGAATCCCCAAGCCCACGCCCAGGAAGTCGTCACCATCGCGTCGAAGATGGTCGGGCGCTGGCCGAACGGGGCCCCGGTCTCGATCGCGCGCTACTTCCACGACATGAAGGGTTTCGCGACCACCTCCGTCCGGCACCTCGACGACTTCGACTATGCGGCGGACGCGGGCGGCATCGGGTGCCCCTTCGGCGCCCACGTACGGCGAGTGCATCCGCGCGACACGGTCTTCGACCATTCCCCGCAGTCCCCGGCGCAGCGGCGGGACCTCGTGAATCGGCGAAGGCTCCTGCGCCGCGGGCGCACCTACGGGACGAATCCTTTCGAAGAGGGGACTCTCACCGCCTTGCTCTTTCCCAACGGAGTCGAGTCCGATCCTCTCGCGGGGAGCGACTTCCGCAACCGCCTGAGCGACATGGGATCCCACGGCCGAGGCCTCTTCTTCCTCGGCTTCAACGCGGACATCTCCCGTCAGTTCGAGCACGTACAAAGGACCTGGATCAATAACCCGTTTTTTGGTGGGCTCCAGGAGGACCCGGATCCCATTACCGGCCCTGGACCTCTCCCCCCCTCCAACGCGGCGAGCATGACGATCCCGACGGTACAGGGTCCCCGCCGCCTTCAGAAGCTCAGTCGGTTCGTGACGACCAAGGCCGGTGCGTATTTCTTCATGCCGGGGATTGAGAGCCTTCGGACACTCGCGGGCATGAACGCGAGCGGGTCGGAACGCCCAACTGCCGCCAGGTCCCGCGGATAGTCACGCCACCGCTACCTGTGCCCCCAATGTCCATTCGCATCGAGACGCTCGGCGACCTGAGGGTCTTGGTGGACGGCCGGGAGGTGAAGCAGCTTCCCGGTCAGGCGATCCGGTGCGGGCTCCTTGTCCACCTTGCGATCGAGCGCGAGGCGCTTCGTGAGTCGCTTCTGGAGATGTTCTGGCCGAACGCGGACGACGCGAAGGGTGCAAGACACTCCCTCAGCCAGACGCTTTATGAGCTGAACCGAGTTCTCGGAACGGTGACTTGGCTCGATCGCCGCTCGGATCGGCTGATGGTCACCGACCTGGTCGAGACCGATGCCGACAAGTTCGAGCGAGCCGTCCAGGCGGAGGACTGGGCGAGCGCGCTCCCGCTCTACCGTGGGACTTTTCTCGGAGCGCACGCGATCGGTGGCACAAAAGGGTTCGAGGACTGGTCGGATGTCGTCCGTCCGCGGCTGGACCTGGGGTTTCGCGCGGCGTCTCGAGCCCGAATAAAGGAGCTCTTCGAGGCGGGGATGGCCGAGGAGGCGCTGGCGATCGCTCGTCGCTGGGGGGAGGCGAACCCAACGAGCGAAGAAGCCGAGGCCCTACTCCTCGAAGCGCTGGCCCGAACAGGGCGGCGCGCCGAGGCCCTTCGCCAATTCGAGGAATACGACCGGCGGCACCGTGGGGAGCTGAGGGCCGCGCCACCCGCCCGGCTCGAGGCGTTGATCGCCCGCGTTCGTGAAGGAGAAGTCGGCGCATTGAGTCCGGGAAAGGAGGACCCGGCGCGAGGAGGAGCCACCGTTCCCTCGCCACGCGCCCCTCCGCTCGATCCGATGCGCGTCGTCGTCCTTCCATTCGAGAATCTGAGCCCCGACCCGGAAAACGAGTACTTCGCCGATGGGATCGCCGAAACGATCGGCTCGACCCTGGTGTCGGATCCCGCGCTCACGGTCGTGCCGCGAATGTCCGTGGCCCGATTTCGGGGCCGAAGGGTAAGGGTCGGAGCGGTCGGAGAGGCATTCGGAGCCGGAACGATCGTCCAGGGAAGCGTGCAGAAATCGGGGCGCCGACTGCGCGTGAGTGCGCAACTCACGGACGCGCGTACCGAGGCCACACGGTGGGCGAAAACCTACGACGGGACTCTCGACGACGTGTTCGAGATTCAGAGCGAGGTCGCAAGGGAAATCGCTCGAGCACTCGGCCGCGGCACCTCTTCCGCCGGCGGGGCGCCCGCATCCCGCGTCCCCACGCACGACGCCGAGGCGTACGATCTCTATCTGCGGGGTCGATTCCTGGCTTCGGCTCCGGACGGGGGCTCCCTTCGCGAGGGGCTGCACTTCCTGGAACGTGCCGTCGAGCGGGATCCCGGCTTCCGCCTTGCCCGTTCCCGCATTTCCGACTCATACGAGAAGCTGGGGCTCCAGTCCCGGCTCGCGGAATTCCGCGGGAGAACGGCCGAGCTCGCGCAACTCGAAGGCGCGGCCGACCGCGCGCTTGATGGCCATGGGGGGCTCGTCACGATTTCGGGCGCGGCGGGAATCGGCAAGAGCAGCCTCTTCTTCAAGTTCAGGCAGGGGGTGGACGCTCTCGAAGCTTCGGTCCACCACACGCGTTGCCGGCCTCACCGCGCAAGCGCGCCCTTCTTCCCGATTACTGCGATCCTCCGGGACGCGCTCCACCTTCCCGATGTCCCGGCGCGGGAGCTCGCTGGAATCGCAGAGGACACGCTCCGGGCACTCGACCCGGGCCTCGTAGAGGAGGGGGGTGCGCACCTCCATCTCCTCGGCATGGGAAATGTCGCGGAGGAGAGCGGAAAGAGCCTTCAGGGCGAGCGTCTCCGGGCGGCGGTGGAAAGGAAGATCGTCCAGATCGTCGAAGCGCTCACGCGGGAATGCCCCCGCATCTTCTTCCTCGACGACTGGCAGTGGGCCGACGAGGCGTCCCGCGACGCGGTGCTTGCGCTCGCGAGCCAGATCTCGGAGATGCCCGCGCTCCTCATCATCGGCTATCGCTCGTACTTCGCCCCCGAATGGCGCGACCTGGAGCGCACCGGGATCGAGCTGGGTCCCCTCGAACCGGCGGACGTCGGCGGGCTGGTGCAGTCTCTCCTCGGCGAGGAGGGGGCGCGCCCGGAGCTCGTGTCCCTCCTGAACCACTCGACGAACGGGAATCCCTTCCACATCGAAGAGGCATGTCGCGCAGTGTTGGATGCCGAGGGAGGAGCCGACCGAGGCTTCTTCCGTACGCGACGTGCGCTAGACCCCCCAGCGATTCCCACGACCGTCGAGGAAGTTCTGCGGTCGCGTCTCGCCCGCCTGGAGCGCACGGACGGGGAAGCCCTCGAGCTTGCGGCGGTCCTGGGGGCGGAGCTCACCGTCCGGCTCCTGCGCCAGATCTCCGACGCCCCCGAAGCGCTTCCCGAGGCGCTGGAGCGGCTCGAAGCGATGGATCTCCTCCGGGCCGTCCCGAGCGCCAGGGAGCCTTCCTTCGAATTCCGGCATGACCTCACCCTCGACGCGGCGCGCAACGCCGTATCGAAGCCGCGGAGCCAGGAGCTCCACCGCAAAGCGGCGGAGGCGATCGAAGCCCAACATACCGGGGACGACATCGAGACCGACGTCGAAGAGCTCGCATTCCACTACACGGAGAGCGGGGATCTCACGAAGGCGGTCTCCTATCTAGAGAAGGCGGGGGACAAGGCGAAACGGGCCGTTTCCCTCTCGGACGCGCGCGAACATTACCAGCGCGCGATCGGCCTCCTGGACGAGGCGGGGATCGCGGACGAGCGCCGGATCGATCTCAGCTTCAAGCTCGTGGAAGCCTCCATCCAGTCCGCTTCCTCGGGGCTCGTCGCCGTGCTCGAAAAGTCGCGCGCGATCGCCCTCGATCTGGACGACTCGGTGCGTGAGGCGCGAGCGCTCTATTGGCTCGGGTGGGCGCACTATGCGCTTGGCAATCAGCTCGACGCGCAGCGCCACCTCGGCGAGTGCATGGAGATGCTCCTCATGTGGAGGGAGGAGCGGTTCCTCGCGCAGATTTACCTCAACATCGGGTACAGCCACGCGGCCTCCACCGAATACGACGAGGCGCTCGTGTACTTCCGTAAGGGAAGGCAGCGGCGGCCTCTCGAGGCGAAGAAGGCCTCACAGGGGCTCGCCTACGCCCTCGGCTACGAGGCGATGATCCACGCGGACCGGGGTGAATTCGAAGCCGCCAGGGCGAAGATCGCGGAGGGGCTGGAGCAGGTGGAGAAGCTCGGCGTGCGTTCCGTCGAAGGGTCGGTGCGGACTCAGGGGGCGATGCTCCACTTCTTCCAGGGAGACTGGGAAGGATGCCTGGCCCAGGTCACGGAGATCCGTAAGGTCGGGGCGGAAATCGGGAGCAATTACATCGACGCGATCTCTCGGACCCTCGAAGGTTACGCACGGTTTGTCACGGGAGAGGGGGAACGAGGGCTCGAGCTTCTGCGCGAGGCCGTGGCCCTACTCGAGGAGTCTGGGGCGCATCTCATCATGTCGTGGAACCGCGCCTGCCTTGCCGAAGCGCTGGCGATGGCAGGTCACGACGGGAAGGCCGAACAAATGGCAGAGCTCGCGCTCGAACGTGGTTCGGTGCACGATTGGCTCGGGGAGCCGCCAGCCCACCGTGCCCTCGCTCGAGTGGCCGCACGCCGAGATCCGCCCGACTGGAAGGGCTTCGACAAGCACATCGACGCCGCGCTCGAGCGGAGTGCGAAAAAACAATCGAAGCGCGAGGCAGCGATCACCCGGCTGGCCGCGGCGGAGGTTCTGACCGAAGGGGGGAGGCTCGAAGAAGCCGCGGGAGAGCTCCGGCGGTGCACGTCGAGCTTCGAAGCGATGGGGATGCTCTGGTACGTCGCGGCGGCGAAGCGCCTGGGAGCGAAGCTGGAGGCCGGAGAAGTCCGGTAGTTTCGGTCGGCGCTTGACCGGCCTTTGACGGACATCATATATGGACGGAGCACCCCTCCCATCCAATCACGGGCAGGTCTCCCATGCGCGCCTTTCGAATTCGTGCTCTCAGGCTCACCGTCGCAGCTGCTTTTCCCCTCGCCTTCGCGTCATGCGGGGGTGACGTTCCGGACGCCGAGCGGATGGGTGCCGATCCCGTGCCCCTCTACGACGACCTCGGCGACCACCACCGCGAGATCTCGTCCGGGGAGCCGCAGGTCCAGGAGTACTTCGACCAGGGGCTCCGGCTCTATTATGCCTTCAACCACGCGGAGGCGATCCGCTCGTTCCGGGAGGCCCAGCGTCTCGACCCGGAGTGCGCGATCTGCTGGTGGGGCGAGGCGCTGTCCTGGGGGCCGAACATCAACCTCGCCATGGACTCGGCGTCGGCGGTGGCAGCCTACGCCGCGATGCAGGGCGCTCTTGCCGTTCGAAGCGAAGCCTCGGAGCGCGAGCAGGCCCTGATCGACGCCCTTGCGGTACGGTACGCCGAGACCCCGCCGGCCGACCGTGCCGCCCTGGACCAGGCCTACGCCGACGCGATGACCGCGTTGGTGGCGCGTTACCGGGACGACGCCGACATCGCGGCGCTCGCGGCCGAGTCGCTCATGGACCTCCGCCCGTGGGACTACTGGACGGCCGAGGGTGAGCCCCAGCCGGGAATCGCGGATGCGCTTTCACTCCTCGAAGAGGTGCTCGCTCGAGAGCCGGACCATCCGGGCGCCTGCCACTTCTTCATTCACGCCGTGGAGAAGGTCTATCCGGAGCGGGCGGTCCCGTGTGCGGAGCGGCTCGCCGCGCTCATGCCGGGAGCCGGCCACATCGTCCACATGCCGGGCCACATCTACATCCGGGTGGGGCGTTACCTGGAGGCCGTGGAAGCGAACGAGCACGCGGTCCACGCGGATGAGACCTACATCCAGGACCAGAATCCGGCCTTGGGGATGTATACCGCGGGCTATTATCCGCACAACTACGACTTCCTCGCCTTCGCGGCGATGATGATCGGGCGAAGCGAGGATGCGATCGCCGCCGCCGAAAACGTCACGGGACTCCTGCCCGAGGCGCTCTTCGGATCCCCGGGGATGGACTTCCTCCAGCACTGGTCGGTCCGCCCGCTCCAGCTCCGGGTCCGATTCGCGCGCTGGGACGAGATCATGGCCACGCCGGAGCCGCGCGAGACGTTTCCGTACGCCCGAGGTCTCTGGCACTACGCGAGGGGTCGCGCCTTCGCGGCTTCAAATGACGTCGCGGGCGCGGAAGGTGAGCTGGCCGAGCTCCGGGCGATTCAGAGCGATCCTTCGCTCGAGGGCGTGCGGATGGAGTTCAACGCCGCCACGGATCTGCTCGGCATCGCGGAGCGGGTGCTCACCGGATGGACGGAAGCGGCCGCCGGTCGCTTCGAACCCGCCGTGGCCGCGATGGAGGAGGCCGTGGCTCGCGAGGACGCGCTCCTCTACGGCGAGCCCCCGGAATGGAGCGTGCCGACCCGCCAGGATCTGGGTGCGCTACTCCTCGTGGCCGGCCGGCCCGCGGACGCGGAGCAGGCGTTCCGAGCCGATCTCGCGAAGTTCCCGGAGAACGGCTGGTCCTTTCACGGACTCTCCGTCGCCATCCGGAGGCAGGGAAGGGAAGCCGAGGCCGACCAGGTCGAAGCGGAGTTCCGCCGGGTCTGGGAGACGGCGGATTTCGAGCCGCCGGCGTATCCCGAGGGCTAACGGAACCATGCGCATGAGGCGGCGTGCTTGGCCGCGGGAGGAGACTTCGATGTCGCGGTCGCGGATCTTCCGTAGCGGCCTCGGCGCCTTGTCCCCGTTCGGGATCGTCGCCCTCGCCGCATGCTCCAGCTCCGAAACCCGAACGCTCGGCGAGGTCATCGAAATGGGCCCGTGGGCCTTCGAGGTCGAGCGGGTTCAGGAGGCGAGTCGAACGCGGCCCAGCCTCGGTCGCCTGATGACCGTGACCGTGACCATTCGGCTCCACAACTTCACGGAGCAGCTCGCGACGCCATTCGGCGATTTCATCAACGGATACGACTGGGGCACCACGACGATTTCTCCCCACGTGGAGCTCGAGCACTCGGACGGTGCGACCTTCGCCGTCGTCCTGTATCCCACTGGCCGGGGAGACCGCCGGTCCGAGCGCTGGCGCGCAGAGGTGGACCTCATTCCCACGAACGCGGGGGCCATGGCCGACTCGGGCGAATTGGCCGAACGGTATGCGGATACGCCCCTCTCCGCCCTGACGCTGTCGATCGAGAATCCGGATCGCCGTTCGGGACAGCGGGCCCGCGTCCTTGTCGCGCTCGAGTAGGGTGGCTTCCATCCCCCAACCTGCACTTCCTCGGCCTGCCCGTCAGGGGTAGTTTTCGGCGTCGAGGGGCCATAGCTCAGTTGGGAGAGCGCCTGCTTTGCAAGCAGGAGGTCGCCGGTTCGATCCCGGCTGGCTCCACTTGTAAGTAAAAGTGGATAAAGGACTTACACACGTTATAACGGAGGGATGAAGGGCCGTGGGTATGTTGGTGGGTATGTTGGGCGAGGACCTCGAGAGGGGCTCCTTGGGTCCGAGCGGGGTAGAGCCGCCATTGGCCCAGATGGCACAGCGGCGGCCGTCGCGGTCCGCAACACACGGGGGCCACCATGAAGACCAATGAGAAGCTGGAGCCGGTATTGGAACGCCTGCGGGACCTCCTCCCCGAGCTCCAAAAGCGTTACTCCGTCGACACGCTGGAGGTCTTCGGCTCACGGGTCCGGGAGGATGCGCGCGAGGAGAGCGATCTCGACATCCTGGTGACGTTCACGGTGACGCCTGGCCTCTTCGAGTTCATCCGGTTGGAGAATGAGATCGCCGACCGGCTGGGTGTTCCGGTGGACCTCGTCATGCGCAGGTCTCTGAAGCCCCGGCTCCGGGACCGGATCCTGGCGGAGGCCATCCCGGTCTGACCGCAGAGCGCGATCCCGTCGATGCCCTGGAGGACACCCTCCACAACATGGCTCTTGCCAAGGAATTTGCCGGAGCGGTTCGCACGATCAATGAGCTGGAGGCTGACCCCAAGACCCGCGACTCCGTCATGGGAGCTCTCGAAATCGTAGGCGAGGCCACGAAAAGCGTGCCGCCCTCTGTCCGAGCCCTGGATTCCGCGATCCCCTGGAAAGAGATGGCCGGGATGAGGGACAAGCTCATCCACGCCTACGAGACCGTCGACGTGGAGATCCTCCTGAAGACGGTCCGGGAGGACATTCCAACTGCAGAGCCTCGTATTCGGGCGTTGCTGGATCGGTTGGCCGAGGCCGGGAACGAGAGGTGGTAGACAGGCGCGGCCCCCTTGGGCCCTCCAGGGAAGCCGGAGCGGGCCGGCGCCCGCCCCCCTCAAGACCGCTTCGACTCTCGGACGTGCCCTCCACCCGTCACGACCTCGTGCATCGTGTCCTCGTCAGGCCGCTGGGAGATGGGTTGGAGGGTATGGGGTCCGGCCCATCCGCCGGCCGCGGCCACGTCCACGGCGGGCAGATGCTTCCGGACCGTTGCCCAGCGTCGCCTGTACGCATGCCAGAGCGAGCCGTCCATCGGGTCCAAGCCGGCCAGCTCCTCCGCCTTTCGCAGCCACTTCGCCGGGAGGAAGGTGTCCACTTGGCGGAAAAGGAAGGGACTAGGACCTTTACCTCTCGCGCAGTCCAGGACCTAGAATCCAGATTGGCCGTTGAACTGCGACTTACCCGCTCGCTTTATTCGCAGGTACGGGACGC